>CAYSVV010000073.1:0-4043 GCA_964434695.1 uncultured Methanosarcinales archaeon | reverse complement strand
AGCTACGCGAGATACAAGGAAAGACTGGCAGGGGCGCTGGCCGATGTCTAAGACGCGCGCTTATGTGCTGATAACAATCACGACTCTGATGATAAGCGCGGCGCAGGTGCTTTTCAAGACAGCTTCGCAACGCCTTCCCGAGATATTGACGAACTGGCAGCTGTTAGCCGGGCTTGGCCTTTACGGAATCGGCGCGTTACTTATGATGTCGAGCTTCGCTCTGGCTGACGTGAGCATAGTGTATCCTATGCTGGCGACCAGCTACATCTGGGTATCCATAGCAGCTGTTTTCTTCTTCGGAGAGCAGCTCACCATCCTAAGGATAATAGGCATCGCCGTGCTGATCGCTGGAGTGGCGATGATAGGCATCGCGGGAAGGCGAAAATGACTGAGTTATGGGCTATAAGCCTCGTCTTGTTCGCCTGTTTCATTTCATCAGGCGGCCCAATCCTGATGAAGCTCGGCATTAGAAGGGGAGGTGGCCTCCTTAACTGGATTTTCAACCCCCACGTGATTGCCGGAGCATCCATGTACGGAATTTCCCAAGCGCTCTTCATCCCGGCGCTGAGGGGCGGCGACCTGAGCGTACTCTACCCTCTTGTCGCCTCGACCTATGTGTGGGTTACGCTTTGGTCTGTATTGATACTCAAGGAGAAATTCGATATCCTGCGGTTCGCGGGCATCAGCACCGTCATCGTCGGGATAATAATGGTCAGTCTAGGGTGACGCGCATCAATGAAGCTTGAGTTTTCTGTATGCATATAGGCACATCCGCATCAACAATAGCCCGTGCTTCCATCTTCGTATCTTAACTTTGCCATATACCCGCTCTCGGTAATGTATAGGCATGTCGACTATCTTCAGGTTTAGCTTGGATGCTCCGAAGAGCAGGTCGAAATCCCCGAATGGATCGAATTTTCCGAAATATGCCCGTCCCTTCTTAATTTTCTCGTAGTTATGCCGCGATACCACCTTTGTTCCGCAGAGAGTGTCCTTGACAGGGGTATCCAGAAGCCAGGTGAAGGCCTTGCTGAAGAATTTGTTGGCTATGTAATTCAACGTCCTCATGGACTGCTTGCGCAAAGGATATACCAGGCGTGAACCGTTGATGAATTCTCCGGCGCCGCTCTCGATGGCATCCTGGAATTTGGGCAATTCCTCCGGCGCGACAGTGAGATCGGAGTCGAGAATCATCAATATGTCGCCTTTTGCCGCGTCGAATCCCTGGAATATAGCGGCGCCTTTCCCCTTTCCCGTCTGCTTTATGAGCTTGATATCCTTACGAGGATACTTCTTGATCATCTCCTTTATGCGCTCGACGGTACCGTCCGTGCTGGAATTGTCGACGAATATTATCTCTGTGTGCCTGCCCAATGAAGGCATCCTATCGACGGCGTCCGAGATGGTGCCGGCCTCGTTCCAGGTGGGGATTATGACGCTCGCGCTAAATTTCTTGGGTGAAGGCCGTTTCCTCGCCACCACGAAACGCACGAAACATAGTCCTCTTATGAAAGGCAATTCGGCCACGAACCTGTTCGCGAACCAGCTCAGCACGGGTATGTTTATCGGCAATAGCATCCGTCGTCCTTCCTTGGTCTTTTCCATTCCCGCGAATGACAGGAAGTTGTCCATATCTGAAGGGCTGAGCCAGTTATGTCGTGGCGCCGCGCGCTTGATCCCGATATTCTCGGCAATCCGTATGAATGGCTCCCAGAGATGGTTGTAGTAGGTGATGACCAGCCGGGAATCGTCGTCCATCGCGGTGGACGCCGACTTCAACGCCGCCAGGACGTCGTCCAGTATGTCCACCAAGTCGCTCATTATCACGTATTCATACTTAGACCTGGAATTGAAAAGGCAGGCATCGCCCTGCGTGAACTTCAACGAGGGATGTCTCCTTTTGGCAGCTTTCACCATCTCACTGCTCAGGTCAAGGCCCGTTCCTTTCGACGGATTGAGAGCCGCCAGCAGGTCGCCCTTTCCAGAACCCAACTCCAACACCGTGCTTCCTTCCGGGACTATGAAGCGCAGTAGTTTCTGCAGTTGCCTGGCGTAATACTTGCGCTTCACCGGCAGATGCGCCTGCCTGTCGAAGAATCCTGCGTCCATGGAACGGCTTTCCAGCGGCACATTAATTGTTTTTCTACTCTCTTGCACCTATCCAGGTCGCAACCACGCCAAGCAATACCGCATAGGAAAGCAATATTATGTGGTGGGTGAAACCGCTGACTATGGCCGATGACGTCGTCATGCCCAGCACTATGAATGCCGCGCTCCAGGTCAGCTCGACCGTGCCGAAACCGCCGATTCCGTAGACCGGTAGGCTCGATGCTATCCTGTACAAAGACGTGCCGAGCATCGCCATTATGAAAGAGACCTCGAATCCCATCGCGAGTATGAGCACCCAGCTTTGGGCGTAGGCCAGCAACCAGACCGCGATGGACACCAGGGCTGCGATGAACATCGTCTTTCCATTTCGTATTATGTGTAGCGATTCCGCCATTTCATGTATCTTATCTATACCCCAGGAAACCACTGAGAATCTCGCCAACCCGAGGAACGTAGCAATGCGCATCATCATAGAGTTGGCCCGTTCACGGAAAACCACGAAAGCGGCCAACAGCAGGAAAGCCAGGGCGAGCACTCCGCCGAAAATCAACAACATCGTGCGGAACACGGGCGGCGCATCAGGATAGATGAACAAAGCCGCCGCTGTCAAGCCAAATACCGCCGCCAGGTCGAACAGCCTTGAAGCTACCAATGCCGCCGCGGCCTCGCCCGTCGAAGACTTGCCTGTTTTCTTGGCGAGTACGATGAATGACAGTTCGCCTATGAAACTAGGCAGTATGTTGTTTGCCAGGTTGTGCAGATAGACTATGCGCAGCATCTGCAGGAACTTGATTCTACCTTTCATGAAAACTGAGAATCTAGCCGCACGAAGTGTCGTGCTCAACAAGTATATTCCAAAGCTAACCGCCAGCCACAAAGGCCCGACTGCTGCCAACGCCTTGATTATATCGGAGAGACTGACTTGTGACAGCAGCAGCCATACAAGTGCGACAGTCAGCACTCCCGCTATGATCAGTTTCAGGCTGCGCTTCATGGCTCTAGGTTGATATACTGCATCTCAACGTTTCCTGATGTCAGTTCATATCTTGCGATGCGGGGAGTCTTGCCAGCGAGCATTGAGTCTAGAGCGGTAAGGTTTGTGCTCCCGCCCGCCCGGAATAGCATGTAGATGGGCATGGTCTGGCCATTCTGCTGAACGAATCCTAGCTGGACAGGCCTATACTTATTGCTGAGATATTGCCACCTATCATCATTGAATATTCCGAAGTCCCAGTTGTAGATGAACAGCCAGGTCATGTTCAGCCTTTCCTCGGCATCCTGGATCTCCTCTACCGTGCCAGGTATGCCTCTGGAGCCCTTAATGTCGCCGTGCCAGAGCAGACCGTATGCCTGGTGGCTGCTGTGCATCACTCTGTCTCCTGGTTGTTTGTGCTCGTAGATGTATTCGCCGGCCACGTCAAGGCCGTAGAACTGAGTGTTCCATTGCCTGTCTGCGGACTCGAAAGAAGACCAAAGCAGCGTGTGCGATTTCATTCCAGAAACCGCCGTGGTGAATATCGGGATGGGTATGATGAACAGCGCGATTATCACTGCGGCCTTCGCGTATCCCTTGTTCTGTTCCTGGAACAGGTTGGAAGCGGTGGTCGCGATGAAAGTGAAAGCATATGCCACCAGTATTATGAAAAGCGGAACGACTGGGAACTGGTGGTAGCTGTGCCCGCGTATGCTTTCCGGCACCATCGCGAAGAACAGCACCGCGCTAGCGCAATATGCATAGAGGAAACGGCGTGGCGTTGTTGAAATCCTTTTTCTCATGGTTATGAAAAGCAGGAAACCTATGGCTGCGAACAATAGCCCGACAAAGGTGTAATTATCTGAAGAATATGATTTCAATATATTCCAGGTCTGCGCCTCGAACAAAGCGCCTATTCCTATGGCTCCTGCACCTTGGGCGCTTCCACCCCAGATGGAAG
>CAYSVV010000072.1:0-4070 GCA_964434695.1 uncultured Methanosarcinales archaeon | reverse complement strand
AGTGTAACGTACAGCCTCGGCAGGCGCTTTTTTGAGCGCGTCGCCGAGCAAAAGGAAATTGCCCTTGCTCTTGGACATCTTCTCGCCGTCGACAAGAAGGTGCTCGTTGTGCAACCAGTGCTTGACAAATTGGTGGCCGGTGCAACCCTCGCTCTGGGCGATCTCGTTCTGATGGTGCGGGAATATCAGGTCCACGCCGCCAGTGTGGATGTCAAAACTCTCTCCGAGATAGCGCGTGCTCATGGCGCTGCATTCGATGTGCCATCCTGGCCTGCCCTTTCCTATTGGAGCATCCCAGGCGACGTCGCCATCATCCTCGCTCCAGGCCTTCCATAGCGCGAAGTCCTGCGGATTCTCCTTGGTGTATTCGTCCGCGGTCACTCTCCCGGACGCGCCTGTCTGCAATTGAGAACGGTCTATGTGGGCGAGCTTGCCATAGTCGTTGAAACTATCGACCTTGTAGTAGACGCCATCTTTGGCGGAATAGGCGTGGCCTTTCCTCACAAGGCAGTTTATGATATCAATCATCTCGTTGATGTGCTCTGTCGCCAATGGGTAATGCGTCGCGGGCATTATGCGCAGCTTGTCGAGCTCTTCCATGAATACCTTGGCGTACTTTTCTGTGAACTCCTTGAGAGATTTCCCTTCCTTGCGCGAGTCGCGGATTGTCTTGTCGTCGACATCGGTGATGTTCATCACGTGCTTGACGTCGTAACCTTTCCATATCAGGTATCGCTTCAGCAGGTCGGCGAAAACGTAGGCACGATAATTGCCTATGTGAGGATAGTTGTAAACAGTCGGACCGCAGGAATACATACCTACCTTGCCTTTGCTGATAGGCACGAAGGGCTCGACCTCGCGGGAGAGCGTGTTGAAGAAACGTAGCGCCATGTGCCAGAAGCCCTGGCGTCGTTATAAAAAACTTGTGCCGTCAGCGCCTGCCGACCTTGCCGCGAAGCAGCGCCAGATAGGCCAGGGCAGCAGCGACCAGGGCAGTGAAAAGAAGAACCAGCACTCCTGAAGCAGACCATATGGGCGTGCCAAAGACCGCGACCTGGCGCACCACATTGGCCGCCAGAAGCAACGGGCTGTAGGACGCTATTGCGGCCAGCACAGGATGCATCTGTTCGACTGGGAATATTATCCCGGACAAAGCGATGAAAAGCACGCCCAATGAAAGAGCGGCGAAAAGCGCGGTCTCTTCCTTGCTGAAGAACAGGCTCAATGCCACGCCGAGAAGAACGAATACCGAGCCAGAGATGAGAATAGCTAACAATGAGCTGAACGGCGCGCTTATTGCACCCAGGAGAGCGGCGATGACCACGATAAGAACCGACTGTATGGCCACTATGCCCAATGAAGTCAGGACAGAAGCTATCGCGAGTCGTTCCCTTCCTTCAGGAGCCAGGGCCGCGCGATGCCTCGACCCTTCAAGCTCCAGGCGGACTAGGCGAGGCGAGATCAAAAGGCCGGATATGGCGACTATGAGCACGAGCAAAGCAGGGAAAGCGCCGGAGAAACGCGAAGGCGAAGGCAGGGGTTGCAGGTTGACCCTTATCGGCCTTGAGACGCGGGAAGCATCAGTGGTAGGTATGCTGCCGGCGATGGACTCTATCGCGTCAAGCGAGCGCTGGACAGCCACGACCTGGACCAGGGCATCGTTGAGATACTTCTCGACCACACCCATTTGCTGTATCGTAAATTCGCTGTTGGAATTCGCGAGGGATATCTTGTCCTTGGCAAGCGTGACTTCATTGCTTATTATCCCGAAAGCGGAATCGAAGACCGCGCGCGACGCGTTGAAACTGTTGTTCAGGTTTACCGCGGCAGTAAGTGACGCGTTAACCCGTCCGGATACATTGGAGATAAGGTCCTCGGCATATTCGCGTTCCGCCGCGGTGACGTTCAAAGATGCTATTGCCAATGACACATTCTCAAGCTCAACGCTCGCTTCAAGCAATCTAGGAATTATCGCGTTTATGGCAGACAATGTGTCGTTCTTGGAACCATCGGCGTTCTGTTGAAGAGTATCCATGCTGACATTCACCAGGGAAATGGGCAAGACAACAGATTCCGACGACTGCTTGCCGTTAGCCAGAGAGCGCATCGCGTTATCCTGCGCAGTACTTAACTTGACAAGACCGGACTTGCTATCGGCAATCCTTTGTCGTACTTCGTCCAGCGCGCTGACCAACTGCTTGGTTATGTTTAGACTGAGCTCGAAACTTCTGTTCTCGATGCCGGCTTCTACGACACCCGCCACCGACCCCGCGAGAGGTATGTTGGTGCTGTCAAGAACTATCGTCACTGTGTTGTTCTCTGCGAAAACCCCGAAAGGCTGTGAGAACAAAAGACACACGTGGTGCTTGCCAGTCCTCACAGAATCGACGCAATCACTGGAATTCGTCATCTCGGTTACAGACATGCCGTTATCAGAAAGGGCAGTCAGCACCTGAGCACTAAGATCGCTTTTGGCCGGCGCATAGGCGCCTACGCTAAGACCCTGCTGGCCACCTCCGATTGCGAGCGAAAGCAGGAGCACGGCAAGTACTGGCCCAACTATACCGAGTATCATCGGGGTGCCTTCCCTCCTCAAGCGAGCGAGGTTCAACTTGACAAGTGAAGATATCATTTGTCAAGCACCTCTGAAATGGCGGGCCTGCCCACCTGTATACTGATGATAGCGTTGTTCTTCTCATCTACGGATTGTAGTATTGTCTTGAGCGCGGAAGTCGGCGTTGGAGTCTGGACATAGAGGAAATTGCCCTCCTTCCGCACCATCGCCGCCTGACCTGCCTGTGAAGTAAGAGAAGAAACCAGCTGGGAATAGTCACCTGACTCTGTCCTCAGGCGAATCTCGAAATTCCGGCTATACACCAGGCGCAGGTCGTCCGGACGGCCGATTTCCGATATCCTACCTCCACGCAATATGCCTATCCTGTCGCAGTATGGCTCAAGCTCGGCGAGGAAAGATGACGCGATCACGACAGTTATGCCCTTGCCAACTATGGCACGCAACAACCTGAGAAGTTCACGCTGTTGCTCGGCGTCCACTCTAGCCAATGGATCATCAAGGAACAGTATTTTCGGAGAGTGCACAAGAGCACAGGCAATGTCAAGACGTCGCTTTTCGCCAGCGGAAAGCAGGCGGGTGATGACGTTGGCCTTCTGGGAGATACCAGTGAACTTAAGGAGTGATTGCCCGTGGAGAGCCAGGCCATGTATCGCTGCCGCGTGCTCGAGGTTTTCGACAACGGTTAAATCATCATAGACCGAGGGGTTTTGAGGAGAATATCCCACCAACTTCCTGGCGGAAGCGTCTCTCGAGAGCGATATGGGCCTGCCGTTGATTATCCTCACGTCGCCGGAATTCGGCTGCAAAAGACCCGATAGGAGCCCGAGAAGCGTGCTTTTTCCACCGCCTGAAGCGGCAACTATGCCGAACAGCTCGCCCTTGCCTATATCCAGGTCTATGTCCGACAACCTGGCAGCGCGATAGCCAAGGCCCTTGCACTGCAATATCGGTTCGCTGACCGCTGGCGGGGCCTGGACCTTGCCCAGGAACTCATTCACCATCGAAACAGGCCAGCCGCCTTGCAGGAGCACCTGACTAATTTGGTCTCGTGACATGCCTTTTGCCAAGGCTGTAGCCACGAAACTTTTGACCGGTTCAGCCATGGTTGTCAATCCGTGGCGAGCACTTTTAAAGAAGCGTTACTATCCCATAGAAGTGAGATGGCCCATGAAAACGTTTTAATCCGGGCAGGACATAGGTGCACCATGCAATGCGAAATGTGCGGAAAAGACACGCAACTTATCGGAGCGATTGTCGAAGGGGTTACGCTGAACGTCTGCAAGAACTGCGCAGCCATGGGAAAGGTCGCGCCCAGACCCATCGCGCCGGTAATGCCCCTACGAAAGGCCAGAGTCGTGATAAGCGAACCAGACATATTCGTGGTGGAGGACTGCGCTGCAAAGATGAGGAAAGCGCGGGAAAAGCTCGGGCTCACACAGGATGAATTCGCATTAAGGCTGAACGAACGCGCATCCGCCATAAAGGCGTTTGAATC
>CAYSVV010000071.1:0-4100 GCA_964434695.1 uncultured Methanosarcinales archaeon | reverse complement strand
TATTCGGCGGCTACGGCACGGTGCCTTATCGCTTGATGCTCAAGAGCGACGCGGGACTGACAGTAGAGTCATCAACGCAGACGCTGCTCATAGACAGCGAAGGCGCGACAGTGACCAGCATCGTCGCGCCCACTCGTTCCAAGATAAAAGGCGTGAAGATCGGCTACGTCGCCGAGGACACGCTCAGCGGCAACATCGGGCAGTGCTCGGGCATAGGCAGGGTGGAGCTCTACGTGGGCTCGATGAACTCGGTGCCCCTGATGCGCAGGATCGGATCAGGCTCGTGCCGCGAGGAAGGAGAGTTCGACTCAGTAGACTTCAGCAAGAGCGGCCCGGTGGACGTCTGCATCATCGCCTACGACAAGCTTAACCAGACCACAGGTCCCACTTGCGGCACTATAGATGCTGACGGCGTGGCGCCAAAAGCTTCGAAGCTCACTGTGCGCGACGCTGAAGGGAACGCGCTCAAGTACATACCTGCCGACGGGATAACCGCGGACATACACGTCACGATCGACGGAGCGGACACCATCGCGTCCAGCGTAAGGGCGGATTTGGAAGACGCCACAAAGACAGAAGGCCCATCCGACGTGCCCGCTTCCGAAGTCACAGGTGACGAGATCAAAGTCGCGGTCTGGAAGAACGTGCGCAGACCGACATCCAGCGGATGCCAGATAACGGTGACGGCTTCGGATGAATCCGGCAACGAAGGCATCAAGACACTGACCTGCGGACTGCAAACAGATACGTCGCCTCCGAAACTGCTCGGGCTCACTTCGACCGCCTTGATCAACGGCACTCCTGTCGTCGGCAAAGGCGGGCTGATACTCGCCGCGTTCTCCGAGTCCGGCGCGGGATTCAACAACTCCTACGCCTACATCGACGCTTCCGGCCTTGGGTTGTCATCTTTCCTGCGAGCGGACGGTTGTCGCAACGTCGACGGCTGGTTCTGCCACTGGAACGTCACGCCCACGGTGGGCGGAAGAGTATACGTCATACTCTCTCCCGAGACAAAGGACGACGCGCTCAACACCGTCGAGGAACCCTATCCCCCCCAGGTATTCATATCCGACCTTTCCGGTCCCCAGGACATAACCATACGCAACGTCACGTTCCTGTCAGGGGAGAACGACGTCGGCCAGTTCCCGGTCAAGGGAGGCATACTCGTTTATGACGTGTCCGCCCTCAACTTCGACAACGCCTATGCCGACTTCACCGAACTGGGAGGGTCGAATTCGAGTCCGTGCCAGCGCGAAGGAGACACCTGTTACTTCGGCACGCCGATCCTGTCCTCAGGACCGCGCACCGCCACCAGCACTTTCACATTCAGCGACCTCGTCGGCAATTCCGACACGATCTCGCACAGCGTATTCGTCTATGGGTTACTAAATGACTCGAATCCGGATTTCTGGAGAAGTAGCGTGCGCTGCTCGCCCTCCCAGGTGGATAGGCAGACAACACCATTGATCAACCACCGCATCTACTGCCACGTCGCGCTGAGCACTTCTGTAGCTGACACTTCAACGGTCAGCATTGATTTGGATCCCAGCCGATGCACCGGAGACGTCGACGCGCTGGCCGACATGGGATTGTCGAACAACCAGGCCGGCAGCAAGACGCCGATAATCTACGCATTGCTGAACGCCAGGGAGTACCCGCAGGACAGGATAACGGTGAAATGTCCGCTGCTCATACAATCCAAGACAGGAAGTTACCTCACGATAAATCCCGAGACCGAAATGGTCCCGATAACCATATCATTCTTCAACCTGCCAGTCGGCGATCTCGAAGAGGCCATAAACAGCAAGTACGAAGAAGCAAGGGACGACGCACTCAAGATAGAAGGAGTAATGGGATTCCTGCGCAAAGTGCTGGCTCTGGCCGACAAAATCTGCCAGATACGCGGAATGCTCACGCGCGCCATAGGCGCGATAGACAGCACACTCGGACTCGTGTCGCTTATGAGAGCGCAGGCGGAACTGGGAGCTGTAGCAGCGGCAGGAAGCGCGGTGGCCTCATGTTCCAATCCGGCGTTGTTGCCTGAAGGCGCGGCTTGCGCAGGACTCGGTCCGGCAATGGCGGCTTACCAAAGCGCCGTCAATGCAGCCGCTGTCTCTCACCAGGGAAGGATAGCCGCCAACCCGAACGAGGGCGTCACAAAGACCGCCCTGCCCGGCCCAGAACGCGATAAAGCGGTCGCCGACGCAGCAGCGCGCAAGAACCCGGCCATCGCATCGGTCCTCACGGCCAACGAAGCCTTTGAAGAGATCAACAAGTTCGCAATCAAGAGCTCTGCCGAGCAAATGAAAGCCGCGCAGGCCGCGGCAGAACAGGCGCTGGGCGCCGCGATACAGGCCTGCAACGCCGGCGCTCAGGCAACAATAGAAACCGGCGCACTGATGACAACGAACCCGCTTACTGCCGGCATCGGCATGACAAAGATCGCCGCCGGCACCACTTGCATATCAGGATTGAACGCGCTCAAGAACGCCGAGAAGGCCAAGAAAAAGGTAGAGGACTCCCGCGACAAGATCTGCCAGAAGAGCGGAGACTTGAAGAAGAAGTTCGAGGGCCTGGACAAGTACTTGGGCAAGTTCTGCGGCTGGGTCAACTGCCAGGAAGGGCCGTGGTCGTTGTTCGGCAAGGGACTCGGTCCAGGATTCGAAGGCGGTCCGCTCGGAGCTTTGGGATCGCTGACGCAAGGCACCGGACTCGACCCGTCGATAAACACCCGCGATTCGTTGGTATGGAGCGTTGCCCAGCTCTGCGTGCCGGGAATAATAGCCAACCTCGACAAGATGCACCAGATACAGTGCGAGTACGCGCTCTGCCTCAAGAAATACTCGAAGGAACAAGGCCTGCCAGTGGACGAATGCGACAAGAAGCGCGAGGAGATGATGTGCCAGTTCGTCTGGGGACAGGTATTCAACAGCATACCGTTCATAGGGATGCTCGACAACTGGGTGTCCCAGATAAAACAGTTATTGACCAACCCGATAGCCGCCCTCATGTTCGTGCTAGGTAAGTACTGCAAGGGCTTCTGCGAGAAGGACCTCTCGGACATATCCGCCACGCAGTGGAAGGTGTGCGCTCCCGCAAAGACAGCGGACGCAATCGCCCAGGTCATAAACGACATCGCCAGCGTCATAAAAGACCCCAAGGGATTCTTCAGCCTCGGCGCCACGACAGCGTGCGACGAGCTCAAGGACGCTGACGACGCCGAGCAGGCCGCGGCCGAAGGAAGCTCGGAAGGCGAAGGCAGAGGGTTCGGGACGAGCACCAGAGGTGACTCATGAGGAAGATAATCGCGCTCTTGCTGGTCTTGATGATGCTCGTGCCTCTGGCAATCGCCGAGGATGATCCTGAAAACGCGCCGCCTGCGGTGGAACCTAAAGTCACCACGGTGAAGAGCACTGACTATTTCGTCTACAAAGGCGCGCGTTATAATTCGTATTCAGATGCGTTGAGCCGTGTCAAAGCTGATTCGGCAAGCGCCAATGATCCGTCCGCATCCTTCAATGTCGAGCGCTACAGTTCAGATGGGAACAAGCAGGCAGACATTCCTTTGTCCAAGCAGGAACTGGACGCGTTCGCGCATCCCGGCAGCGACCCTGGTTATGTCGCTTCGCAAGGCGGCACAGGGGTAGGTGAGACAGCCCAAACTCCGAAAGGCAAATCCTCCTTCAACGCGGGCACAATAAGCGACTTCCTGCACCAGGAATACCAGGGCATCGCGAACCTCGGCGGACTGCTGATGGGCGACATGCTCGACGACTGGAAGAAGACGGTGGACGACGCTTTCTGCAGCACGGTGATCCTCGGCGGAAAGAGCTGCTGGGTCGCGGCAGCGTGCGGAACGTCTCCCGAGAACGCGGGTGGAGACGGCGTGTTGTGGGGCGAGGACTACAACCACAACCAGACAAGGCCGATGTTCATCGCGCACGTCGAGGGACAGAGAAGCGCTCCGGCGGAGCATTACGAGAACGGAACCCTGATCCGCGAGTGGGCCTACAAGATCACGTATTCCATAAGGAACCCCGACGAGGACGAGGGCAACGGCTACCAGCTTCGGTACTTCTATCCGGGTGGTAGCTATGACT
>CAYSVV010000070.1:3582-4191 GCA_964434695.1 uncultured Methanosarcinales archaeon | reverse complement strand
CGCCGGAGATAGCGGACAAGAAAGGCACGACTGACAAGGAAGTCGCGCTAGGCGAGCACCGCGAAGGAGATTGCAAGGTGCCTGGCTTTGGCTGCGTCAAGATGCTATTGGTGGTGGAAGTGCAGGCGCAGGAGAAGTTGCCCAAGAGGATAGGCGACCCGAGGGTGCAGCCCACGGTCGAGGATTTCGAGCTCCGCGACATATCACAGCGTACCTGTATCGACGTAGAATTCATGATAGATAGACCTCTGGCGCTGAGCCAGAACATACCGACCGAGTTCCTGAACACGAGCATACAACTCATAGACAGCCTGCTGGACGGCATAGATTCGCTTTTGGACCCATTGATGACAGTAGGAACTTACACGACCTATGGTTGCCTGGCGATGAATGGCATACTCTATGGAATGTTCACGTCCGAGAACCTGGCCTGTGACTTCGCCAACCTGGAAGCAGGACCTGCCAAGCTGATAGAGAAACTGCTCGGCGGCAACGACATCCGCGACATAGCATCCATAGGAATGTGCGACTCGGTGTTCGCGACACCGACAGGAGCGGCCGAGACCAATGAAAACAAGGCGGCGTTGGCTTCCTGCAAGAAATGCGAAG
>CAYSVV010000070.1:0-3572 GCA_964434695.1 uncultured Methanosarcinales archaeon | reverse complement strand
CCATAGTTAAGAGAGTTTCTCTCGAGAAGAAGATGCGCCTGGTGTGCGACCGTGTCGCCTGCCCAAGCGCGCCGACATTGCAGACCTACATACAGGACAAGCAGGCCGAGCGCAGTCTCAAGCAAGTGATACTCAAGGGCGTTGATGGAGCCGCGCTGATAGCGGGCGAAACATTGACTAACAATCTCAACGGCAAGATATACACTGGCAGCAGCTGCGCGTTCCAGGGAGAATCAGGACAGACTCTGGCAGTAGGGTATGGTTCATACTCAGAGACGCTGAGCGTCTCAAAGTCAGCGGAGAACAAGCCCTGGTCGGTGATTGAGGCAGGCAAGACGCGCACCGCGACATCCTATGAGGTCCGAGCGATAGAGTCAACGGTGAAGCAAGGCCAGACGGTTAGTTCTCCATTCAGCGTGTCTTTGGGACAGCGCGGCGTGAAGACCATATATCTCGATTACCTGAAACACAAAGAGGACAAGTCGCTGACTCCGGACGAGTTGGCATCGCTGCCTGTAGGAACGAATGCGTTGACAAGCAAGGCGCAGGATGGAATCAACTGCGCAGGACTGCATCCCGCCAACCCTGCCTGCTGCGGCTACGAGTATTATGACGAATGGTCAAGCGCCTGCGGAGTTCCGGGCATAGCCGAGACGTTCGACGAGCTCAAGGAAAGCGCCTGTCTATCCGCGACCAACGCGAACCAGATACGCGACTTTGAAAGATCGGCGACTGAAACGAGCGGAAGTCCGGTTGTGTGCAAATCATTGTTCAACAGCGTGGCGGGATTGTGCGAACCGGACAGCGGACAACCTGTGGGCGACGTGCTTCCGACCGGAATACGCTACAGCGACGCGACATCATCGCAATTAGCGGCGCCCGAGACCAACGAGGTCTATATTCACATGATGCCCGCGGGCCAGGACAACAAGGAATACGTCATAATGCGCGGCTACATACGGAAGCGCGTGGTGAAGGGCGACCTGAAAGCTTCGGAAAGGATGGACCAGGAAAAAGCCAAGGCCGAAAGCATAAAGAGTGCTGCCGGCAGCCAGAGCAACTTCAAGGACAGGTTCTACCTCAACGCCGAGCTGGACTTCGTGCCGGACCTGGATGGCGGTTCCGACCTCACCAATCACTTCAAGATCGACCCGAACAAGCCGGTGCAACAGGGACAATTGCCGCCAGGATTCTCGGACGCTCTATGCATAAACGCGGCGGACAAGAACGCCTGCAAAGGAACACTCGCGAGGCGCGTCTATGATGACGTTCGCTCGCGCATCGGCATAACAGACAAGACCTACATCGTTCGCCCTGATCGCGACGGCGTGCTTCGCAGCGCCCAATGCGTCTGCCTGCCTGCTGTCACGAGCTATCTGCAATACTGGCGCAACGTCCTGGGCGCGGTGCGCGGATGCTTCTCAAGCGTTCTGCTCACAGGAGACCCTGACGCCGGCATCTGCCAGGCAGTGTTGAGCCAGTACGTATGCGACATGCTTTTCGACGCAATAAGCTGCGCAACGCAGCACTTCTCGACGCCTGGCGCGGGCACGACTCTCAGCGGTCGTGGTGGCCTGGGTGACGTAATGGGTTCATTGAGCAAGGCAGGAGGCGACATGCGCCGCAGCATCAGCGGCCGCTACGGTGACACCGCGATGTACAAGACCATGTTCGTAGAGCGCAAGCTGTTGCACTCGATGTGCGCCTTCGCTTTCACCGGAACCTGGAAGATGGACATCGAGGGAGTGTTCTCCCAGACCGTCGATGAGATCCCGATAAAGACCCAGGGAATACTGTACCCATCAGAACGACGCTTCGTATCCTTCACTCCATTCTCGCGGCCCTCTGGCCTTCCGACATTCCTCTATCATTTCGGAGTCGGCCTGGCCGCAGGGGATGACATACGCTACCAACTCGAACTTGTATGCAGCAACAGCGCGCGCTGCGAGCCCAAGGACGGATTCGAGGCAGGCAAGTGCGACTGCTTCGGCAGGGCGGAACAGCGTGTTGTCGTTGGAGGAGCCGATCTCACAGGGATGCTCAAAAAGAACGAGATACTCAACACAGAAGTGTTCTACACGATACAAGGCGGAGATCCATACAGCAAGGTGCGCTATGATACGGCGGTGCTCACATTCGAAAGCATGGATGCCTCGGGCCGCGTCGAACAGCAAAAGCCCATAGAGATGCCGATAAAGCTCGTCGGTGGCCGCCCGCCCAACATCTGCAAATGGGATGCGTTCGCCCTCGCCTACAGGTGCGACATAGGTATAGGGGAGTACAGCGGCGCGAGAATCGTGAACATAAAGCCAGTTTATCCTGATGGCAATGACGCATTCGTGATCGGCAAGCCAATGGCATTCGAGATTACCGCTTCTTTGACATTCCCAGAGGACCAGCAGCGTCAGTATGGTTGCTCGGTCGACTGCCCATACACAAAATGGCTCAATTATGAGATCAAGAACCAGCTCGGACAGCCAATACGCACGTTGCTGACTCCTGAGACGGTAATGTCGACTCCTTCATTGCGCTTCGGCAAGAACGGAGAAGAGACCAAGACAATTACAGTGATAGGCGCTGTCACCGCGGACCTGTTCTCACAATCATCAGTCAACCTCGGCATAGAAAGCGGTGGCGGATCAGCTGATTTCAGCCTGGCAACGGTGACCAGGACAGGCGCTCCAGGACAGAATTACGTCGTCGTGATGAAGCCGATGCCAGAGATTAACCCGACATATTACGAGTTGTCGCTCTACGTCGCGGGCAGCCGCGTCTCCAGCGGCTGGGTAAAGCCGACGGACTCCATTCTCAGCTCTGGAAAGTGGGGCTGGTTCGAGAAGCTCGGCGCAAAGGTAGCAAGCGCCACCTTGCAAATGCAGGGTTCCTACACGTTCAAGGACCAGGGCATAACAGTCTACGCGCAGAAAATTTCCGCAAAAGACGCCCCCTGGCCGGAATTCCTCGTCATAGGCGGCGCTTTCCAGGCGACTTCGCAATGCAAGCAGAACGCGGACAAGCCAGTGGATATGGGCGCGGTGTTCACTATGTACGACAGCACGCAGGCAGCCGGAGGAAGCACCTTTGAATACAACCCGCAGCAACCCACGGTTGATCCATCTTCCAGCGAACCGCAGCAGAAAGCAGTTACGTTCAAGGCCATATGTGCCAACTCCTGGAGGGATACTGTCTCCACGCAGCCGCGCTTCTGTTCCGAGGACGAGCGTGTCAAGCAATTGCCGTGCTACTGTGGCACTGTTTCAGAGTATGATGCTGCGCTGGCCAAGTGGCAGCAGGACAAAGTGCCTTTCCTCAACTGCGGAACAGGCACTGGAAGCGGTGATTATTGCGTCAAATCCGGCACAGGAAGGACGTGTTCATCTTCATCAGGGAGTTCCGTAACTTCATCGAACATCTATTCCCCTGACACGATAACCTTCGCCAGCGGCAGTTCCGCACAGGCGTTGGGAGAATCAACCACGGTGGATTATTCCACGATAACTTCGACGGTCCTATATCCAAGGTACCACGAGATAACAGTGCATTACGCGACATTGCCTGAACTCGTCAAGGCC
>CAYSVV010000069.1:0-4215 GCA_964434695.1 uncultured Methanosarcinales archaeon | reverse complement strand
AGTAGTTAGTACTATGTTGCCTAGGGAAATACTAAATTAGTGCTAATAAAGTCAGTGATTAGTACTTCTTTGGTAGAAGGTTATGACTATTCTGAGGTAAGCTTTATATAGTAATACTAATCTAGTAGGGAAAAATGGCTACTAAGCGAAAGTTCGAGGAAATACGCAGTATAATCCTCGAGAATATTTCATCTGGTCAGAAGACCGTGAACCAGATTTCGCGCGAGACTGGCGTCAACTGGCGCACAGTTGACAATCATCTCGTCTATCTAATAGGCCGCGGTATGATCAGCATAGTATTCGAAAGTTCTTACGTCAAGATTTACCAGATAACTGATGCCGGTCGCGAGACCTTACACAGGGGTGATCTGGCGTGAAGGTCCTGATGTTCGGTTGGGAATTCCCGCCATTCAAGAGCGGAGGGCTCGGCACTGCCTGCTATGACTTGACAAAAGGGCTGGCGCGCCGTGGAGTCGATGTCTCGTTCGTGGTGCCGTTCGCTCCCGAGAATGCCAAGGCGGAATTCGTCAAGCTTGTCGGCACAGGCACCCGCACGGAAAGAATCAAGATACGCACTGTAGGCAGCATACTGCAGCCATACCAGACATCTGCTTCCTATGAATCCTGCCTTGAGCAGGTGAAGAGCCGCCGAGGACAGATCTTGAAGGAAGTGTATGGCAAGAACCTGTTCCAGGAAGTCGAGCGCTACAGCGCCATAGCTGTCGAGATAGCCGACGAGGAACCGCACGATGTCATCCACGCCCACGACTGGATGACCTACAAGGCAGGCGTGCTTGCCAGAAAGAGAAGCGGCAAGCCATTGGTCGTCCATATCCATGCGACAGAGTTCGACCGCACTGGCGGAAGCCCGAACCCGGAGATATCTCACCGCGAGTATGAGGGATTGAAGGCGGCTGATCTGGTCATAGCCAACAGCAACTGGACCAAGACCAACGTGATGGCACAGTACAAGATTCCATCTTCCAAGATAGCGGTCGTGCACTGGGGCATAGATGAGGACAAGCCAGAGTACTACCTGAACTACCGCAGCGCAATGAGCAAGGAAGACAAGATCGTTCTCTTCTGCGGCCGCGTCACGATACAGAAAGGACCTGACTATTTCATCGAAGCCGCGCGCAAGGTGCTCGACCACGAGAAGAACGCACGATTCATCGTAGTCGGCAATGGCGACATGTTGTCGCGATGCATAAGGCGCGTCGCCGACCTCGGCATGGCGGACAAGTTCCACTTCACCGGCTGGTTGCAGGGCGAAGATGTGGCGAAGGCATTCCAGATGGCCGACCTTTATGTCATGCCTTCGGTGAGCGAGCCCTTCGGTCTCGTGGCCTTGGAATCCATGAAGAACGGAACTCCTGTCCTGATCAGCAAACAAAGCGGAGCGAGCGAAGTCATAACCAACGCCCTCAAGGTGGATTTCTGGGACGTGGATGAGATGGCCAACAAGATAGTGAACGTCGTGAGGCATCCAGCGCTCCACGGCGAGCTGAACGAGCAGAGCGCGAAGGAATCCGGCAAGTTCAACCTTGACGAGCCGGCGAAGAAAGTGGAAGATTGCTACAGGAGGGCGATGGGCTAGGCCTGACATCATGATATTGAAAAACGGGGTGAGTGAAAGATGACGGACATGTGCATGTATTTCCAGGTGCACCAGCCTTTCCGGCTGGGCAACTACAAGATATTCGACATAGGCAAGAGCAGCGACTATTTCGACACGAAGAAGAACGACGAGATAATGCGCAAGGTCGCGAGGAAGTGCTACCGGCCGACGAACAACGTGCTCCTGCACCTGCTGGAGAAGCACGATGACTTCAAGTGCTCCTTCAGCGTCACCGGCACGGCGTTGGAACAGTTCGAACGCTATGCTCCCGATGTCATCGACAGCTTCCGCGATCTGGCCAAGACCGGCAAGGTGGAATTCCTGAGCGAGACCTACTATCACAGCCTCGCATCGCTCTACGACAAGGATGAGTTCCGCGACCAGGTCGCGATGCATTACAAGGCCATGAAGAAGATCCTAGGCGTCAAGCCCAAGGTCTTCCGCAACACCGAGCTCATATTCAGCAACGAGATAGCCAAGGAAGTGCAGGACATGGGCTATCGGGCGATGCTCTCTGAGGGAGTGGACCGCGTGCTCGGATGGCGCAGCCCGAACTTCCTCTACACCGCGAAGACCGCGCCCAAGCTCAAGATGTTGTTGAAGAACTACAGATTGAGCGACGACATCGCCTTCCGGTTCTCGGACAAGGGCTGGGCTTCCTGGCCGTTGACCGCGCCGAAATTCGCGTCCTGGGTATCTCCTGTGATGGGTGATTCGGTCAACCTGTTCATGGACTACGAGACCTTCGGCGAGCACCAGTGGGCTGACACCGGGATTTTCAAGTTTCTCAAGGCCATGCCTGGCGAGATGAAGAAGCACGGCATATCCTTCAGGACGCCCAGCGAGGTGGCCAAGCACGAGGCCAAGGACGAGCTCGACATCCACAACCCGATTTCCTGGGCCGACGTCGAGCGTGATTTGAGCGCCTGGCTGAGCAACCGCATGCAGCATTCCGCCATAGAGCAGCTGTACTCGTTGCGCAACGAGGTGCTGGAGTCCGGCGACGATGATCTTGTCGCGGACTGGAGGAAGTTGACGACCAGCGACCACTTCTACTACATGTGCGTCAAATGGTTCGCCGACGGAGACGTCCACAAGTACTTCAACCCCTACGACTCGCCCTACGACGCGTTCATCACCTACATGAACGTTCTTCGAGACCTGCACGTCCGCACGACCGGGCGCGCGCCGGAATCGTCCGCCTGGACAGGAGTGGTGAACAAATGGCTCCGCGCGTGATTCTAGGAAAGGAGCGCAAGCGCGCCGCAAAGCCTCGGGCGGTGAGTGTCGATGTAGTTGCCAAGCCAAAGGCGGTCAGAAAACCGAACGTCGTGAGAAAGCCCCGGGCGAAAGCGATGCCGGTAATCAAACCGCGCACTCCTGGCCTGGCCATAAACGTTCCGCTGCGCCACGGTTCTTTGGACGAGCGGGTCGTGAGCCTGATCGAGAAGTCGTTCCACTTCCCATTAGGCGCTAGACTTCCTCCGAACGCTCCGGTGATCCGCGAGCAGTTTATGCCTTTCACAAGAGAATCCAAAGAAAGGAGGGTTATCGTGAACAGTCAAGCAATAAGCGTCCCGTTGCCCGAGTCGGCAATGCCGTTCAGTCGGGTGGGCAACAACAGCGACCATTTCAAGCCGCTTTTCCCGCCGCCTTCGCCGTTCCGTTCGGATCCGGCGAGGTATTTGAGGCCGGATGGAGCGTACATCGGTCCGGTATCGAAAGTATTGCCGAAAGCGGACGGCGCGAAGCGCTTCTTCGCTTCCAATGGAAGGATGTTCAGCGATCTGAAAGAACTGCACGATGGACTGCTGATGATGAAGGATGACCATTTCAGGCATCACGTCAACGAAGAAAAGAACGATTTCGCCAACTGGGTGGCGGACGTGCTCGGAGAGCACTCGCTTTCCCAGTCCTTGCGCCAGGTACGCAGTAGGGCGCTTTCCGCTTATCGCGTCGGCGAACGCGTGAGACAACTAAGAAGACATTTATGAGCAAGAAATGAGGAGGAGCAGTATGAAGAAGAGTAGGAGAAGCGACATTTATTGGATAATGTCGCCTGTAGTGCTGTTGCTGGCTGCAGTTTTCGTCTGGCAGCTCGCTTTGCCTGGTGAAATAACCGGCGCGGCCGTTTCTCCTGTAGCGACAGCTCCCTCAAATCTAGCTCCAAGCAAATTGTTCGTCACCGCTGTGGATGCAGTCTCGCTCAAAACCCCTGAGCACGGGAAGATAAACTACACCAAGACTAATGTTTCTTTCGTGTGCAACGCGACAGGGACAGACCTTGTGAGCATATCCCTGCATTTGTGGAACGTGACGAACAAGACGGTCGCTATCATAGCCGCCAATGCATCCGGAACATATGCGGAGGCCACATTTAACTATACTTTTGACAGGTCGGGAATCTACTACTGGGGCTGTTTCGCTAACGATTCATCCACATCTCTATATTCCGATGAGAACAGGACTATTCTGATAGCGAATGACACCAATCCCGGCGTGACTTTAATGTATCCTCATAATGCAGCGGTGTTGGTGAACAAGACAGTGACTTTTGTCTACTCTGCGAGCTCGAATTCGTCAGGGGACCTCGACTG
>CAYSVV010000068.1:0-4223 GCA_964434695.1 uncultured Methanosarcinales archaeon | reverse complement strand
GCCGTTCCGCCAGGAATGGCACATTTCGGCGTCATCACAGGCCTTATTTAAAACATTCGTTGGAAAAATAGCCATATCCGTCGGTAAAAATATTGCGGAAACCGCAAAGTGATGATAAAAAACGAAAAAATTCTCCAAAAAAGCGGAAAATCGTCAGTATACAAATGAGTATACGAATAGGAACATTTATATATTTTGGGGTATATAAAGATATCGGTATGGACATGAGTCTCTTCAACGATGAGGTATTTCGCTTTCTCTGCCGCTTCGCAGTAGTTGAAAACTTCTACAAGCGCGGAATGAAGGGCGTGCATCTCGAAGGAGTGGAGAACGAGAAGACCGTGGGCGCCCTCATAGTCCGCGACGTGCCCGGAATCCTGTCTCACGTCAAGCAGGACGTGATATTCACCCCAGTACGAGGCATGGATCTGCGAAAGAAATTGATCGAGGAGTCGCACCTTGACGGCGCATATGTGCTTGAATACAACCGGTTCTCCAACAAACTGTTCCTGCAGAACTTCGTGAACACCGTGATGAGGTACAAGGGAATAAAGAGCATCGAGGTGTTGCAGGAAAGATGCCTTCCGAAGGACTTCCTTACCAGCGGCAAGGCTGTCGCGTTGGACAACCCGATGATGGGCAGCAAGACCCAGGTCGCCATAGCTGCCGGATTGCTGGGCGGCAGGAGCTACATCCTGAAACAGACAGCCTACGCGGGCCTTTCCTCGGGCAAGGTCTGCGTGTTCGACAGCAAGGGCCTGCATAAAGAGTTCTTCCTATCGCCCGACACCCAGGCTAACCTGCACAGCGAGGACTATTTCGACCCCCAGAGGAAGATAATCGGGATAGTGCGCGTGTACGAGGAGGACAAGAGCGTGCGCGCAGAATACAGGGTAATACCCTCCGAAATCGGCATACAACCTGACAAATTCCTTCCAAAACAGAGTTTCATGGAGAACGTGTTCTCCCGGATACCCATCATCGGCAACAGCGTGACGACCAATATCCTGCGGTGAAAGAATGCACGTGATTTCCATCTTCATAGTCGCAGGTTTCGGGCTTTTTGTTTCCCTTTACGCCACGCTGGTGGAATGGAGGAGCATGCGCGACAAGAAATACGTGCCAATCTGCGACGTCAGCAAGAACATATCCTGCACCAAGGCGTTCCTGAGCCCCTACGGCAAGCTGTTCAAGGCAAGCAACGCGCAAATCGGGATAGGGCTCTATCTCGTCATCCTAGCGCTCGCCTATCTGGGCAATTTCCGCGCGGTCTTCGGCCTGAGCCTGTTGGCGGTTGCGACATCGTTTTATCTGGCCTACCTTCTTTATTACAAGGTGAAATCTTTCTGCATAGTGTGCAGCAGCGTCTACATGACTAATTTTATCCTCGCCGTGATAAGCTACATGATGATGGCGAACTAGAAGTTAGTCATCTTTTCCAGCCCTATGCCTACGCAATAGTTCCAAATCATTCAGGTCCTTGTCCCTGCCGAATGCCTTTTTCCATTCCAGCATCCTTTCGATCCTGACGAATCGTATGCCATCAATTTTCTCAGCCTCGTCTATCAATGGTTCCACGTCATCGAACCAGGGCAGCCAGTCGCGGAATATCTCTATCTTCCCTATCCTGATGCATTTTCCATTGATAGGAACGTGTTCCCTTGCCAGGACAGTCCACAGCCGCGGACGCACCATCAGATCCAGATCATCACAATCCCTTAATCCCAGGACACCCAATTGTGCGCTTCCAAAGACAGCGTAGTCATCTGCGGGAAGTTCCAACTGTTTTAATTCCTTCAAAAGAGAATCCAGGAATTTCACTTCTTTCCCTTGCTCTGCGCCCTCTCGCGCTTGTCCCTCTTGCGCAGGTAGTCGTGGGAGAGTTCCCTGTATTTCTTTGAACCGCGGATATCGGCGGTGTCGAGGAAATTCTCGGAGAGTCCCCTGTACTGCTCCGCATCCCTCTCGTGCTTGTCTGCCTTTATGGCGTAGCTCTCGGAAAGCTGCTTGTCGCCGCTTTCCTTCGCGGTCTCGGACAACGCTCGGAAAAGATAGATGTTCGCGACGTGATATGACTGTATAATCCGCCTATGTCGCGGTATTGTGGCATTGAACTTCGGCCTGCAACGTCTATACCTCGGCTCCAGCGCCAGCAGTTTCCAATACGCTTTCGAGTATTTGTTGAGGTGTATGAGCCTCAGCACCCTCCTCAGGCGAATGGTAAGTATGGCTACGCACATTTCATCCTTGAATAGCAGTAATGCTATCAGGAGGGCAATCAGAAGCAATATCAACAATAATGCGATTATGCTTAGTAGGGTCAAGAAAAACTGCGGCATTCTTAGCTTGAAAGTGGTTGGAACGTCGATGCCGAGCAAGGTGACTGGTCTTTCAAGTTCAGGCAGCGCGCAGGTCATCGTCTCATCAGGACGTCCGTCATCTTTGCCGCAATAGTTGAAGTCCACGCAGTTGCGCCTTTGTATTCCCTCGCCGCAGGCGCCGATGTGGTCGCCGTGAGCTAAATGAGTGGATATTGCTGAAGTGTCGACGGATATCGTGTTCCCATTGTGGCAAATCAAGACCTTATGACCGTCAAACCAGTCATCAATCGTACCTTCGGAACAGCTTCCCCAATCATCGCAGCGCCAGGTCGGATCGCAGAGCGGCACGCATTTCCCGTTCTCGCAACCACCGTCACATTGCATCCGCGCCAAATCAGCGCAGTAATCAGCGTCGAAACTTCCGCAGATGACCCTTGTGTCCCCATCGCAGTATTCGTGGCCGAACTCGCAGTCGTTCTGGCAGACGCAGCCTCCACCGCCTCCGCCACCTCCACCGCCACCTCCGCCTCCACCGCTGGAGCTGCATTCAAAGGTGACGAACTGGCTTTCAGACCAGGCGCTGCAAGCTCCGAATATGTCGCAGGTGCGCGCGCGCCAGTGCAGCTGCTCGAAGTACTCCGCGTTGCTGAAGCTTATCGGGCTGCTAGCGTTGGTGCTGCTGTAGAATATGTAGGAATAACCTGAGCTATTGCTCACTTCTATCTCGTCGCGGGTGGCATCACCATCAGGATCGATGCCCGATGTCCAGTTAAGTGATATCAGCAGGATCCGCGTTGCGTTCCTGAATCCAAGGATTGGCGGGCTCGGCGGGCTGTTGCCTATGGTCCAGGTGTCCGTCGACCAGGAACTGCACGCGCCCCAGGTGTCGCAGGTTCGCACGCGCCAGGTGTGCGAGCCGAAGCTCAACCCAGACGCGCTGATATGACTGTCGGCCGGGTCCACCACGGGATTTCCGTCGAGCTGGTACTGATTGTGAGTGCCGTCGCCGTTAGGGTCGGTGTAATTCACCCAGGCGAACGTCGCGTTCTGCTGGTGGCTGTCCGTGATGTTCGTTAATAACGGCGCAGGCGGCGGGTCGTTGAAAACAACGAAAGAATCGTAGACATAGGGCGAACAGCAACGGCTGTTGCAGGTCCTCGCGCCCCAGGTGCGCGTGGTGTTCAACACCCCATTTATGCCAGTCTGGTTATGGGGCGAACTCGAGTTGGAAGTGCTGCCTTGGTAGTACATCTGGTCATAGGTGGACAGACTCAACGGGTCAGTGCCCGAAGTCCATTCTAGAATAGTGCTGAAAGCGTGGATGTCCGGCTCTGGCGTCAATGTCGGAGTTGTCGGCGGTATGCATATGGTTATGTTCATGTAGGCCGCTTGGTAGGCGTCGGCTGTCGCGCTGTCGCTTCCGTTGCCATCTGGCTTGGACGCGAATCCTGTTACGCCACCGAAAGGATTCAGATTAAGGTTAGCTATGACATAGTATCCATTGGAATCTGTGCTCGTAAATGCCAGACAGCCAGTACCACTGCAACTGTTCACATTCACGGTCACGCTGGCACCATATGCCAGGGAGCTGTTCATGTACTTGACATAGCCCTCTGTGGTTCCGATGTATATCTGCGCGAGGACAGGGGCAGCTACCAGGGATAAAACCAGCAAGATGACTAATCCCAGCCCCTCTTTTCGCATAGCTGAAACAGCGAACGGTCATTTATAAATGTGTCGTCGGCTAGTCATTGAGATGCTCGATTGCCCGGTCGAGCGCGTTCTCCGCCGATATGTTTTTATTGTACCAGGAGAATAGCGACAACATGGATGCGGCAGAAAAGGAGAGGTAATCAAAAAGCTTACCAACCAGCTCATTAAGAAATTATCGAAATAAAAAAG
>CAYSVV010000067.1:0-4263 GCA_964434695.1 uncultured Methanosarcinales archaeon | reverse complement strand
GAGAACCTCGAGACAACGGACGTGGTGTCCATAGTCTCGGTCGCGCCTCCATCTGCGCCCATACTTATAGAGCCGGCGGATGGTTCCACCGTATTCAACCCGCTGTTGACCTTTGTCTGGGGGAACAGCACTGATCCCACCCGGTCTCCGATAAACTATCGCCTTGAGATATCCAACGTCAGCGACTTCTCATCAAACGTTTATGTCAACGTGACGGTGAACGCAACCGAGGCCCAGAACACGACATCCTTCCTGGTCACCGACCCGTTGGCGGTGGACAGGACATACTTCTGGAGGGTATTGGCAAACAACACCCTATACTCGGCGACGAGCAACACGAGCAACTTCACCATGCCATCGATGATCGCGCTATCGCTGGTGAGGCGCGGGGTCTATTTCGGCAATCTCACTCCGGGAACGACCTTGAACACAACCAACGACAGCACGACCAATCCCTTCGTGCTCAGGAACGACGGCAACATCCCCGCGAACGTGTCCATAACGAGCACGCCTTTGTTCTTGACGGCCGACCTGAACACGTCCTACGTCCAGTATTTCGTGGAGGACAACGAGACGGGCAGCTTCCAGTACGCGGGCAGCAGGACGGTCTGGACCAACCTTTCTGACAGCACGTCCATAGGAATCTACAAGCTCGACTGGAACAACACGCACGACCAGGTTGCCATACACATAATGATCACCATGCCGAACGACGAGCCTCTGGGCAACCGCACGGCAAATGTAACAATGAGCGGGGTGGCCTGATGAGCTTCTCCCTTGATTCCACTGACCTCAACCACAACCGGTGCGGCGCCAGCGGCCTCCATTCCAGGAGGCTCTGGCGCTGCACTTTCATTATCCTGCTAGCGCTGGTCATGGTCATGTCCGCGCATGCGATAGGAATATCCCCGGTGCGCTCGTCGCTGGTATTCGACCACAATGGGACATATAGGGGAAATCTGCTTGTGGTGGACACGAGCGGCGGAGGCGGCCAGGTCAACATATACGCCGAGGGCGAGCTGGCGAGCTATGTTCGTTTCGCGACAAACAGGCTGACTATGAACGGAGATGTTACTCCGGTGCCATTCGAAGTGCGGTTCCCCAAAGAACAACCGGATCCCGGAGAATACGAGGTGAGGATTTATGCCGAGCCGGCCAGCGCATCTGGACAAGGTATCGGCGCCAAGGCCCGCGTAGGTCACACTTTGACCATAACCGTGCCTGGGAACTACAGCCGCATAGCTATGAACATGACCACGGAGGAAATCGGAAACATGTATCGCGTGGATGCCACCGTCGCCAACGTGGGAAGCGCGGACATCGACCGAATAGTCGGCCAGGTCCAGATATTCAACCAGCTATCGCCCATCAAGGTGATGACTACTCCGGAAGACACTTTGCGCGCGGGCGGAACGCTCATGATAGGCGCGTCTGTTCATAACGACTCTTTGTTGCCGGGCGCCTACACCGTGCGCGTGGTAGTCGATTATGATGGAAAGCTCGCCCACTCGACGAGCGAGTTCCACAAGGGAGTCCCGTCGTTGGTCGTCATCGAAGCGCCTCCTGCGCTGAATAAGGCGATCGAGGAGGTTGAAGTCGTGGTCTCCAACGAATGGAACACCGTGACGGACGCTTCCGTGAAACTCGCGGTGAGAGACTCAGATGGGAAGGTCATCGAAGGGACAGAGTCCTCCTCCGAGGTTATAGATGCATATGGAAATTCGACGTTCAACGCATTCGTGGACTTGCGGAACGCGGCCGAAGGAGAGGGCAGTCTTATCATCAGGACTCATCGCGGTTCCGAGATCAAGGAGCAATCCGTTCCTGTGCTGATCACAGGAGCGGTGGTCGCGGAGCCGGAAGTTATCGTCGAGGAAACCAATTTCGTGGTTATGTTGTTGCCGATAATCCTCGGATTCTTGGTGGTTCTTGGACTACTATATTATAGGGGGCGGAAAACCCCTCCACAGAACTCGGAAATCCAGTATACAAATTAGTATACTCCGAAAGCCTTAAATACCACTATGGGATATGGAACTATAATCTGTATTCACGAACAAAGGAGGCAATAAGCATGAGCAGACGCAACAGTGACGCTGGCAGAAAGATGCTGCTCGGCCTAGTAGTGGCCGTGCTCGTCGTGTCGCTAGCAGGCACTTGGTTGGTACTGCAGACAGGCTTTGAATCTCCAACGAGGACGCAGCAAGGTGTCGTGAACTTCGTTCGCACACCTGGAATCGTCCCATTGGGGTCACAACCTGTAGTGCAGACTAAATTTGGAAACGATGCCGGAGAAGTATCGTTCGTGAAGGTAAACTAAAGGAGGCAATGCATGGCTGAAGACATATCGAATAAGATGCTCGCGGCGCTTTTGGTGACCGCGATTGTCGTGAGCATTGGAGGGACCTACGTTGTCCTCCAGCAAGCTCCCGTTGTAACGGGAATGTTTACTGGAACGGACGCGAACGGTACCATCAGTTTCACGAGCCAAGGAGTACTGTCGATTAGGTTGCTTGACGCGTTGACGACGTTCGGAAACGTCACTTTCAATGCGGCAGGACCTTGTGTCATAGACACACTGGGTGTACAGACTGCCTGTACTTCGACTTTGAGCAACGACGTTATGGTATTAGAGAATGACGGAAACGTCAACGCCAACGTCGTAGTGAACAGCACGAAGGACAAGGACGGAAACTTCCCCCTGGGAACAGGTGGAGGACAGAAGTTCAAGGCTGTAGAAGCTAACAGCGACGACTGCGCAGACGCAGGCACGCTGGCGACCGCATATGCTACCCTGCCTGGCGCAGGTGGCATAAGAGCGAACGTGTGCAGCATTCTGAACTACACTGATGGAAACGACGACCTGACCATTCACTACGAGCTTACAATCGGTAGCGACTTGGCACCAGGCAACTACACAGAGAACGTCACTTTCTGGGCGTCCCTCGCGTAAGTCTGAGAAACTTTTTCTTTTTCTTTTGTTTTTCATTATGATGCTTGCTTATCAGCAATCTTTTCCCAACATTTATATACAAAATGGGGCTTTATGAAGGGGTCAAAGGAGGCATGGCGTGAGATTTCGATTAAGTGCTTTAATCATCATCCTTCTTGTCCTATGTCCTTCTGCGCTGGCCATAGGAATCAGCGTCCCTGATAAGTACAAATTCGATTTCGAGCCCGGTCTCGAAAAGCGCGCGGAATTCCGCGTCTACAACAGCCACAATATGCCGATCAAGGTGGCAATACAGCTAGGCGGTGACTTGTTGCCCTACGCCACACAGGATAAAACCGAGATGCTGCTCGACCCTAAAGGAGCGGGCACGTTCTTCGTGCGACTTACTTTACCTGATGAGCTCCCTATGGGTGAGCATCGTCTTGATATAACTGCAGTGGAACAGCCACCTCCTGGAATAACTATGTCGGCCAACGCGGCCGTCAGCGTATACCTGCAGTTCTCAGTGCCCTATGAGGGCAAATACCTGCGTGCTTCGCTGGACGTCCCGAGCTTACCTGAAGGGGAACCATTGCGCCCCAAGGTCACTGTCGAGAACCTCGGATCGGAGACGGTAGACGACGTCTATGCTGATGTGACTGTGTTGAACGACGATGACCCGATAGGCACGATATCGACTAATCATGCGGTGCTGGTTCCGAAGCAGATGATTGAGTTGACCAATGTCTGGAATATCAACTTGACTCCTGGACAATACAAGGCGATAGCAGTAGTTCACGGTGGCGACAATGAGGTCACGGCCACGGACGAGTTCGTCGTTGGCATAAAGGACATAGACCTTGTAGCCATAACAAAGGATGTCTACGCTGGCGTTGTAAATCCAGTCAGCTTCAGTCTTATTAGCAGATGGAATTCGCCCCTCACAAAGGTCAGAGTCAGGATTGTGGGTGGACTGACGGAAACGCTCAATTTCGAGACAAATGGGCCTGACTTCCCACTCTATCCATTCAGGGAAACCCAGCATGAATTCTACATGAAAGTGCCGGATATCCCTGAGGGGGAATATCCTGGAATGCTCGAAGCTTTCTATGAAGGAGAATACAAGAACTGGACTTTCATGTTCAACGTGCACCAGGACGCAGAGTTGCAGGCGGCCGCGCGCTCCGGAAAATTATCATTGTGGGGAGTTCGGCTTCTGATGCTGGCGGTATTGGTCGTCATCATACTGCTCTACCTGCGCCGAAAGAAGGAGGAGAATAATGGATCTTAAGCGTAAACATATAGCGATATTGGCGATTTTTGCCGCAGTT
>CAYSVV010000066.1:0-4304 GCA_964434695.1 uncultured Methanosarcinales archaeon | reverse complement strand
CCTGCTCGACCTGGAAACGCTGCTCGGAAGAAAGTTCATTGATTTTCTCGGCCTTTATCTCGTCGAACTTCTCCTTTTTTATGAAGAAGAAAAGCCGGCCGCCGCAGGAACAACCAGTCAGTATATCCTTTGAGCCGTCCTCATGGAACTTGCCACAACGGACGCATTGGTGAGGCACTAGCGCCTCCTCTTGCGCCCCTCTTTCATGAGAAGCTCGATTTTGTTGGGATCCCTACGTATGCTCTTCACAATGCTGGCGGGCCCGACGACAGTCATGCCCGTCCTATCGCTTAGAAGAAGAGACGCGAGCGCGCCCTTAATCCCGCCACTCTTGGAAGCGGGGTCGATGACCGCCAGCTCGATGCCGCGGAATTCCTTGTTGATCTCCTCCATTGTGGCCTTGATCAACTCGACCTCCTCATCCTTGCGGAGCTTTCCTTGGATAA
This sequence comes from uncultured Methanosarcinales archaeon, assembly GCA_964434695.1. Classification (GTDB taxonomy): domain Archaea; phylum Nanobdellota; class Nanobdellia; order Woesearchaeales; family ARS49; genus CAYSVV01. Next base: position 3,858 of record CAYSVV010000066.1, on the reverse strand, counting down.
TCACTATCTTGTTTTCCTTCGCCAGGTTCAGGATCTTGCGGATCCTGCCGACGCTGGTGAGACCCTCGATTTCGCTGAAAGGAAGAAGTTGCAAAGTAACCATTAATCGACCACCTTGAATATGCCACTGTAAAGATCCTCGATGCTCTTGCCCGTCTTGGCACTTACACCGACGACACTATACTGAGGGAAGGCGTCCGCGACCCTATCCACTTTCGCCTTGCGCAGGTCCATTTTGTTGGCTACGAGCAACACGGGGATGTCACGCGCCTGCAGATTACCTATGAGAGTGATATTGACCTGGCTATAGGGGTCGGATGTAGCGTCGAGAACTACGAGAACCGCATCCATACCCTCGAGCCATTTGATGCTGTCGATGACACCCTTCGTGGCCTCGCGCGCACGCTTCTTGGCGACCTTAACAGGAAGACCGGCGCGCACGAAATCCTCAAAGTCTATGCGAGTGGCGATGCCAGGCGTGTCAACAAGAGTGAACTCGAGCTCACGACCGTCCTCTGATTTTATCGAGACTCTCTCCTTCTCCTGGACGGCCCGCGTCTCGTGAGCTATTGGAGATGCAGCACCCATTTCCTCGCCCATCCAGTCCTTGCATATGCGGTTGGCGAGCGTAGTCTTGCCAGAATTGGGCGGACCATAGATACCTATCTTGACGTTACCGCGCCGCTTAGCACTGAAAAGCTTCGCCCACCATGCATTCAGGAATCCAAACATTCAACACCCTTTAGTATAGCCCGGTGACCCGGTCTTTTATAGTTTTCCTTTGCGAGAAACAACACAAAAAAAAAAACAAAAGAGAGACGGTTTTACCTTCCGCCGCGGACCATCTTGGCGCGCGAGATGTCGCCCTTTTTGTCGATGAAGTACAGGTATCCTGCCTGCTTCTTGACACCGACCTTTGCGACGGTCTCTGGCTTGCCAGCCTTACCCTTCTTGCGGCCACGGGCCATCTTTACACGGCAGACATCGCCCTTCTTGTCGACGAAGTACAGATATCCGTCTGCTTTCTTTACACCTGCTTTAGCAACCTTTTCAGCCATTTATCCACCCTCCTTTAGGTTATCGGAAGAATCGGAATCCCGACATTTGGAAATGCACGAGCATTTCCGAGCTTCCGTCGAGCATTATGCGTGCGGTGATTAATAAAGCTTTCGTCGGCGACTCATTTTCTCGACGGGGATTTGCGCCTTCTCGACGATGACGACTTGCTGGCCAGGCTACCGACGGGAACCAGCAAAGAGCGGAGCTTGCGTTCCCTGGCAGACTCGGCGTGCACGTCATCCAGCAATTCCTCGTCGGATTCCAGCCCGCCGTAACGCGCCTTCTTGACAATCCTCTTTTTCACCATGGGCGAAACAAGAGTCACTCCATTATAATAAGATTGCCTGCAGACTCCAAATATTCAAATATAAACAGTAGGCCGAAGGCGACATGAAAGGCCTGGTGATCGGCGGCGGCGCGGACGGAATCCTCGTTCGCCAGAAAGACGGGGAGACCATAGAGCTCGGGGAGCTACTGGTGGCTTCAGAAGGAAACGCGTCCTATATAATGCAGGTAACCGACCTGGCGTACGGATCACAGCTGACCCAACAGCACCTTGAACTCGTGTCTGGGTTGATGCTCGAGGAAGACAAAACCCTGGACCTTCTCGACAGGAAATTGCGCGCGTATATGCTCGCGACGCTAAGACCCTTGGTGCGCGTGGAGAAAGGAATCACGACACTCGCCAAATCACTCCCGCCGATACTGGGAAACGTGCGAGGGATAACGCCCGAGGACATCCCGCTTCTTGCACCGAACGACCCGTTGCGGCTGGGAATGCTCCGTTCAGGCAGCAAAGAGATAGCGGTCCCTGTCGCGCTGCCAGGCAAGGCGACACTCAGCCACCACATACTCATAAGCGCGACGACTGGAAAAGGGAAGAGCAACCTGGCTTCGTTCGTGCTATGGAACTCTCTGGACAGTCCCTGGTGCGGGATTCTAGTGCTGGATCCTCACGACGAGTATTATGGACGCAATGGCATCGGCCTACGGGATCACCCCGCGGCAGACAAGCTTCTTTATTTCACCGCGAGAGACCCGCCGCCGGGCGGCAGGACACTGCAGATCCGGATGGACCAGATACGACCCTGGCATTTCGACGGAATAATGCCCTGGAGCGACGCACAACGCGAGGCGCTGATGGCATTCTTCAAGAGATACAACCAGGATTGGATAGCAGCGGCACTCACTGACGCGCCGGTCGAAGGCTTCCAGGAAGGCACTCTCGGAGTGGTCAAGAGAAGGTTGGCCCACGTGCTCGACGTCGACGTGGTGGAAGGACAGGTAGTGAGCGAAGGTCCGTTCGACGTGAACCACGGAGGCACGACGGTTCAGGACATCGCATCCGCCCTTGACTCTGGCAAAACTGTCATTATAGATACGTCGCCATTCTCCGGAGCGACCGAATTACTGATCGGCAGCGTGGTGGCCCACAAAGTCTTCGGCAACCACCGACATCACAAGGCGGCCGGAACTCTCAACGAGCTACCTGTCGTCGCCATAGTATTGGAGGAAGCTCCTCGAGTAATCGGCAAGGACGTGCTCGAGCGCGGGCCGAACATATTCGGAACGCTCGCCCGAGAAGGGCGCAAGTTCAGCGTCGGGCTGGTGGCGATAACGCAATTACCTTCGCTGATACCCCGCGAGGTGCTAGCCAACATCAACACAAAGATAATCATGGGCACCGAGATGAAACCGGAAAGAGACGCTCTCATAGACAGCGCGGCGCACGATCTGCGCAAGGATGAAAGGCAGATAGCGGCGCTGGACAAAGGAGAAGCAATAGTGACCAGCACTTTCGCCAGGTTCGCGTTGCCCATAAAGATACCACTTTTCGCTGATATTGTAAAGTCCACTCCCAAGCCAAAGCGAAGCTTTCCGGGAGTTACTGCGTAACCATTTTATAGACGGAACGCAAAGAGTAGGCTATGGCAAGATTCACTATCGTAAAGGATTTGGTGGCAGTAACGAAAGCAAGGGCCAATAAGGGCCAAGCCGGAAAACCGGGCGAAGTGGTAAAATTCGTGGCAGCTGTGGCCTACGAACTAAGGGACATAATCACCGTGATAAAAGACCACGACAAGACGTTCATCTCTTTTCGAAGTCTGTATGACCAGGGAAAAAACCCCGACGCCAAGACCATGTTCAGCTCGCTGATAAGCACAATGCAGAAAGCACAGGGAGACCTGGCGAACCTGGCTGCCATGAAGGACAGCGACAAGGCCGTGCAGACCAACCCAGCATTACAAGGAATAAACGCGTTGGGGACAGGAGCACTAGGGGGACTCATATACACCCTAAATGAGCTGAAGACGCCGCAGAAGTACCCTACCGCAATCAGTTTCCTTGACATGTTCGCCAAGCAAGTATTCAACAAGTTCATGCTCGTCGCTGAAAAACAGGCCAATCTAGTTCATGAACTAAAGGCAAGGCAACCTGCCCTGGGCATAACTGACAAGGACTCCGCAGACATAGAACAGGAAATCGTGGCTCTGCAGGGAACCCTCCCCTGAAAAGACCAATAGCTTTATATACTGGTCACCACTTATAAGTGGTTATATTGGGGTAACTTATGGTAGACCAAGGAATCTCTGAATTGGGTTGCGATGAGAAGATTGTGCATGAAACCGCGATTCTCAACGGAGTGCTCAATGCCGCAAGATCCAAAGTCAAGTTTCTAGCAGAAGAGGTATTCCGCTTGGAACAAAGGGATTGCTCATTCGACATTTGGGCGATGCGTTACGCTCACGACCTGGGTCCGCGCGAGAAAAGATACGAACATGAGGGAAACAGCCCGAT
>CAYSVV010000065.1:0-4318 GCA_964434695.1 uncultured Methanosarcinales archaeon | reverse complement strand
GCCTTACCTGTTCTAACACTCTTCAACCGTCGAGAATAGGCTCATCAGCCCGAGGCGCAATGATTTCCGCTCGGTGACACGGTCGTGCACGGCAGGAACTATCACCCATTTCGTCTCGGTGTTGCTTTCAGGATTGGAGAAAATCACGGTAAGGTTACGTTTATTCACCAGATTAGGCCAGGCTGCCATCAACGTTTCGATGTTGGTTTTGCGGTTGAGAGTGACGACAAGCAGGGTTTTGTCCCCTATTCGTTCAAGGTGCTGCTTAAGATCGGAAAGTTCGGGCAGCACGAGGCAGTACCGCTCTCCGGTGGCGGTATTCAACACGAAATCCCATCCCTCGTGGTTGCGCAGGATATTGGTTATCTGGCGCAGGAGCAGGTCTTTGTTGCGTATATATGCCTCTGTCCACTCACTCAATGCTTCACGTTCTTTATCAGGCATGAAAAGTCAGCTACGCAGGACCGCTATAAAGGTTGTGATGTGTCGTCGTAAAGCTTAAATAAGCGTTCGTTATGATTCTTTGATAGTAACGCTCAAAGAGGTACACGAACATGGATGAATCGGCCATAACAAAGAAGATGGTAGACAATATGGCGGCAACCAGCGCCGAGATGCTCAACAAGAAGCCCGAGCTCGACAACTTCAAGAAGATAGTTCCGAGTTTGATCGACAAGGGCATAGACAACATCAACCTATCGATGTTCAACGACGAGACAAGGTTGGGTCTGCTCAACGCACTTGGCGACGAGTACCAGAGAAAAGGAAAACTGGACCAGGCGATAAAGGCATTCATATTGTCCGGCAACAAGCAAAAGCTCTCCGAAATAGGCAAGGACTACGAAAAGGTCGCGCTTTTCTCGAACGCCATCGACGCTTTCCGATTGGCGAGCAACCGCGACGAGTTGCAGCGCATCGGCGACCGCTGCCTACAGGACGGCAGGCTCGCCGAGACAGTCAAGGCCTACAAGGCATTGGGCGACTCGAGCAAGCTCGTAAAAGTCGGTGACTACTGCTCGAACAAAGGTAAGTGGGATTTCGCGATCGAAGTGTTCGCGGCCATAGACAACAAGCCGAAACTGGTCGAGGTAGGCGAAAAGGCGCTGGCTGACAGCCAGATGACCTACGCATTGCACGCATTCTCGCTCGCTGGCGACAACGACAAGTTGAACCAGCTCGGTGACAGCGCCATGAGGCAGAATATGCTCAAGATGGCGGTGCAGGCGTACGAGAAGGCCAACAATTCCATGATGCTGCAATTTATCAGGGAGAATTTCCAGGGTGCATGACACAAGTCGAAAAATGCCCTAAACACCGCAAGCCATACGAAACCGTTTGCGGCTGGTGCGGCACGAGGTTATGCAGGCTGTGCGTAGGAAGACGCGACGGGCGCAAGTCCTACTGTGAGAAGTGCGCGCCGAAGCTCAATCCGCTCGAGAGGGAACACCCCTTGAAGGCGAAGACCGAGCAGCCACCCCAGGAACAGGATTCCCTGACAATAGAACCTTATTACTAGAAAAGAGGAGGATAGAATGGACGACCCTTTGATGGAAGCAAGATACAAGATGCTCTTGGAGCAGGAAACCCGCAAGTTCGCCACAGCGATAACCGAATTGCGCGACAGCAACCAGCGACTCCTGACCGAACTACAGGCGATCAAGATGCAGACAGATTCGATGATGCAGGAACTCAATTCGCTGAAGAGCGCTGGCGCCAGGCCGCAGGCACAACCCGAGAGGCAGAAGACGCTCGAGGACAAGCCCGCGACCCACCCGCGACAGGGAAACTTCAAGTCCGAGGACGTGGACATCCAGAAGATGTTCTACTTCGGGCACAAGTGACGGCATAACGCTTATAAGCGCGCGAAGCTGGCGATGTTCCATGAAAAAGAGGATACCTGACATTGCGCTTCGCAACGGCGTCAAGCTGCCTGCCATCGGTCTCGGCACATGGCTTTTGACGAGCAATGAATGCATTGCCACGGTCAAGACTGCGTTGAAGTTAGGCTATACTCATATCGACACTGCCGAAAGGTACGGCAACGAGGCCGAGATTGGCATAGCGATAAACGACGTCAAGCGGGACTCGGTTTTCGTGACGAGCAAAGTGTACTATGATGATCTACATCACAACGATGTGATAGCGTCCTGCGACAGGTCTTTGGCTGCTTTGAACACGGATTATATCGACCTGTACCTGATACATTGGCCGAACAAGGAAGTGCCGATGAAGGAGACCTTCTCGGCGTTGCAGGAATTGCACGAACAAGGCAAGATACGCGCTATTGGGGTTAGCAATTTCTCGATACGTCACTTGAAAGAAGCGTTGAAGGTCAGCAAACTGCCGATTTGCGTCAACCAGATAGAGTGCAGCCTTGGCTGGCACGATGACGAACTGTTATCTTTCTGCAAAAAGCACAAGATAGAGGTGGTTGCATATTCTCCCCTGGGACACGGAACCTTACTTGAGAATCCAGCAGTGCAGGAAATCGCCTACAAGCACGGCAAGAGCCCGGCCCAGGTGGCGTTGCGCTGGCTCACGCAGCAGGGCTACGTGGTGATACCCAAGGCGACGCGCGAGGATCTGCTGAAGGAAAACTTAGCAGTATTTGATTTCGACCTGGATGACGTCGAGATGAAATCATTGTCGCAGCTGCCGCAGCACAAGTTCGTCAATCCACCCCAAGCGGAATGGGACTAGCTCTAAATCGCCCGTTCGCGCATCAGTTTCTCTATGGAATATTCCGGATGCAATTGTTTTCCATCCTCGTCCGTGGCCAGTGATTTCCACACCGGCACGCCGCAGAAGCGGTCGCCTTCAGGACAGGGTGGGTTGATGCCCGCGGCGTTCCTGAGGCAGCAGGGCGGCCCGAAAAATCCCTTGAGTCCAGGATAGACGCTTTCGACATCCTGGCGTTGCTGAATCGTGATGTTGCCGATCTCTTCCTGGGCGTTGAGGCACTCCCTCTTCTCGTCCTTCTGCATGAAGTTCAGCAGGTCGACGGACTCGTGATATCTTATCGCGAGCGCGTTGGGCAACAACAAGTTGGCTTTCCAGGCCGGCTCTCCAAGATCGAGAAGCTTGTTGCGGTAGCCCCAGATGCGTTGCATTCCGTCTTCGTATTCACTGACAGCGTCAGCACCTGACGCCTTGACCAATGCCGGCGTTATGAAATCCGGCGTGGAACAGATGCAGTCCTCCAGGCGCGGTCTTGTGGCAGGGCTCATCCTCTGGCGCTGCGCCTGGCTGTCGGCGGTGTGACTTAGCTTGACCGCGAAAAGAAGTTGCACGGCGTACTTGGCCCTTGCCAAGGGCTGCATGTGGTCGAGGGTGAGCACTTCGCTTCGCTGCTTGTTGTAGGATGGATCGCAGACGATGCGCAAAGCCTCGACGTCCATCATCTCATTCTTTGACATCCCTAGGACATCCCGGACGGCATCGGCCATCTTCGCCGCCGCTTTCGGGTCATAGCCCACAAGGCGAGACCGCCTGTCATCGCCGAGGCATGCGTCGAATTCAGTGGTGAACTTCCTGACTTGCTCATCCGTGCGCGGACCGCGCGCCTTGCTGGCCTTGACTTCCAGCAGGTCGTCCAGGTCGTCTATGGGTTCGTCAAAAAGTCCGGTCAAAAGATTATCTCTCTTCATGACTTCATCGACCATCGCCCCCACGATCTGGCGGATCTCGGGAGATGTGCTCGGTAAGTTGGCCAGGCGCCAGTAGCGCGCCAGGGTCACGCTATTAATGGAATGGTACATGTGCGCCTGCGTGCCAATCGGCAGGAAGTATCTCGCGACTTCCTGCGTCTTCTTCAGGATGTCATTCTTGGCGGACTTTTGGTCCGTCCTTCCGGGGAAGCGCGCGAAATACTCCTCGGCCGCGACAGGATACAAACGCTCGCCGCGGAACTTATCATAGAGATCGAAACCGGCCTTTATTGCGGCATCTGCCACGGACTGCGCTTCATCCGTTGTCATCTTTGCGGTGAGTACGCCGCGGCCGCTCATCTTCTTGTAGCGCTGGCTCACCTGCTCTGAATTGTAGAACGGGTGCGCGTGGAAGAACTCCCAGATGGCCTGACGGCTAACTCCGTCGATAAGGAAAGTGAAATTCTTGTGCATGAAGGGGGTGTGGTGCCTTGCCTGCCAGATGCTTTTGGATATGTCCACTTTCTTTTCCAGATTCGCATCCAATTCGCGCATAAGTTCAGGAAGGGGAGTGATGCCGCAACCCACAAAATCCATGGTCTTCATTATCTCAGGTGGGACGATATCTCCTGAGTAGCAGGAATAGGCCGCTGCCAAGGCGCTATCAAAGT
>CAYSVV010000064.1:3636-4421 GCA_964434695.1 uncultured Methanosarcinales archaeon | reverse complement strand
GGGTTGGGTCCACGACATCGGCAGGTCCATAGCCGCTGAAAACCACGCGAAGCATAGCTACGACATCCTGGGTTCCAAGGGCTTTGGCATCAGCCCTGTCCTGGAGGACTGCATCCTCAATCATGGCAGCAATGCGTCGCCGAATACAGAAGAAGGAAAGATAATCCAAATCTCGGACAAATTGTCGATAATCGACTCCGACCTGCTCGCGTTTTTATTCAAGGACGGAAAGTTAAGTGATGACGACGGAAATTACCTGCTAAAAACCCTGAGGAAGGGCCTGTCGCACCACAGGAATTGACGCCTTCAGATATCCCCGAAGTAGTAACTAGGGTTGTTCGCGTCTTCGAAGTCCACGTCGTCTCTTGCGACTGGAAGATTCTTAGCGGCGAGTGTCGCCAGGCAGGCGTCCAGGTTCAGGTGAGGCGCGGCTTCTTTCAGCGCGGCGAAGCTCCCTAGCGCTTTCTGGTCAAGAACAGGCATCTGGTGAGCGTGCCAGCTTGGCCAGAATCCATTGCCATTAACGTTTATGGGCGCGCCTTGCTGGTCGCAGATATCGAGCTGCCGATAAGAGTCTCCTTTGAAAGCCGCAGGGAATGTTCCTCGCAGGTAGAACGATGATCCGTCTCTTTTAACGCAGGTTATCTGTCCACCTTGGACAGTGACCTCAAATCTCGGTGTGTGGTCCGATGTGAGCGAAGCATCGGCCAGCACGTACTGCTCGACGCCGTTTTTTCCCTGTTTTCTTTGCCCTTTCGAAAACCATTCGCCTAAGTTTACGCCAT
>CAYSVV010000064.1:0-3626 GCA_964434695.1 uncultured Methanosarcinales archaeon | reverse complement strand
ATGTTGGCATTTGCGACTATTCAGTAGTATATATTCTTTATGATTTCGATGGCCGAGAAACTACCGCGTCACGGGCACTGAAAGACTGTTCTTCAGCGCGAGGTAACGCCCGTTTACTTCCCGGACGAATGAATCGTAGCTGTCCTTCATGTTCTTGCGGGATTCCCTGTTGAGTTCCTTGAATCGTTCCCGGGCGCCGTGCAACATGGCTTTCTTCCGCACATAGGCAGCGCTCAACTGCTCCTTCCTTGCAGCATAAGCTTCCTTGAGAGCGTCCCGCCTCTCGCCCATCGCCACGGCAAAACTCTCGGCGCGTTCGTGCCAGTTCGCCTGGACGCCAGCAACATACTTGCTGAATTGTTCCCTGCGGGTCTGGATGTACTCGTTCATTTCGTAAGTGCCGAGCTCGGTAGCGGTGATGTGTTGCAGGTGGTGTCCTTCCAAGACATAGGCGACCGCCTGCCCGATCGATTTCGGGTCTGTCCATAAGCGATGCCAGAGGAAACGCAGGGAATTGGGACCGTGCGCCGTTGGAGTGACATGTATTAACGTGCGGAAAAGGGTGGCCACGTCTTTCCCCGTGAGCTTGCGCCGTATCGGATTCGCCCCTTTTTGCCAGTCCAGCGCGGTGTTGCAACTCTCGTAAAATTCCGCGAGGTTCGGTGAATATCTATTCAGGAGTATCTCTTTGTAGGATTCTATGACTTTTTCCACGGGTCTTTGTGTCTTGAAATTGAGCTCGAATCCGTGCGTGTTGTTTCCTGTCGAGGCGCTCAGCATGCGTCCCTCGGCGATCAACCGTTTCTCAAGGTCGGTTCCGGGCAGCGCGGTCACCAGGCTGACCATGGGCAACGCTATGGCCGCTTTCCTCAGGAAGTTTATCATTATATCCGCTATGTCATCGGGCTCATCGTCACATCCGACCATGAGCCCCCCGGTAAGCAACATTCCACTGCGCACTATTTTTTCCACGCGCTCGAGCATGTCCTTCGCGTTGCGCTTCTTGTGCATCTTAACCAATGTGGCCTCGTGGGGTGTTTCGAGCCCGAAGAAGCCCATGGTGAATCCTGCTTCGTGCATCGAAGAAAGCAGTTTATCGTCATTCGCCAGATCCAAAGTCGCCTCTGTGGAGAGTTCATAAACGTAGTTGTGTCTCTTCTGCCAGTCCGTTATGCCCGGCAGGTATTCTTCCTTGATGATTCTCTTGTTGCCGATGAAGTTGTCATCCACGATGAACAACCGTCCCCGGTGACCTAGCGCGTACAAAGAATCAAGTTCCCATAAAACGTCCTTTAATGGTTTCATTCGGGGCATGTTTCCGTATTGCACGCGTATGTCGCAGAACTCGCAGTTGCCGGGACAGCCCCGGCTGATCTGGATTGACATCGAAGCGTATTTCTTGATATCGAGAAGATCGAAACGCGGCCTGCCTCCCGGAATCGGGCGTTTCCCTATGATGAGTCTCGCGCTTCCGCCGAAATGCTCGAATATCTCGTCCGCGATTTGTTTGTTGATGACGTGGCCGTAGGCTCTTTCGGCGATGCCCCGTTCGAAATCGCGCGCGAATCCAGGCAAGGCCTCCTCTGCCTCGCCTATGAAATAATGCTTGGCCAGAGGCAGAGTTTTGTAGCCCGTGCCAACCAATGGACCGCCGACGACGCTGGGCGTTTCCAGCTCTTCGCAACGGGAGAGTATGCGCTCGAGAGTGGGCTTCTGCAGCAGCATCGCGGAAACCATCACCACGTCCGAGTCTTTTATCTGGGAATCCGTCAACGGACCGGATACGTTCTCATCGTGTATTCTAAGCTCCCATTTCTGCGGCAGAATGCCTGCAATGGTGGGAAGCGCGTAGGGAGGCAGGTTGGTCTTGTATCCCGCCAGCTTTATTGCCTCGTCGAATCCCCAGAAGGTCTTGCCAGGCATCTTCGGCCAGACAAGAGTCGCTTTGACCATGGTCAACGGTCCCGATAGGGCATTTATAAAGTTTTGCGGGTCAGTTGGTATCCTGCTCGTGTACCACCACGTCAGGCAATAGATGCTCGATTTCGCGCGGTATTCCATACATGGCGAAGAAAGCACTCATCAGCAATGGCTGCGCGTCGCGCGGGAAGTGCCGTATGTCCCTCTTGAAGTTCGCGCGCTGCATCACCAGATCATCCGCCGAGTTTATCTCGGTCGAGCACAGGAAATTCTCGAGGCATTGCTTGTACATCTCGCGTTGTTCCCTGTTGCCCGGCAGAGCATGCTCGTGTTGGGCATACCATGCGTTGAGGTAGTGTTCCCTTGTGCAATGATCATTGACCATACACAAACGCCCCGATCCACGTTAAAGAACATTATGGAAGAAGAGTCAATTCGCGCACCATATACGAGCCGTTTCGCTCATAGCCCAGCCGGCGATAATATTCCCTCGCGCCCACGCCGCTGATGACCGCTATGCGTCCGCAACCTTGCTCTTTGGCTACGCGCTCCGCTTCCTTCATCAGGGCCTTTCCTATGCCTTCGTGCTGGGCGGAACCGAGAGTAATATCCTGGCTTCCATCGACGGGTATTTCTGTGCCATAGACGTGCAGTTCCCTCACGAAAAGAGTGGACGTGTCGGTTCCTTCCGCGAACGGCGACAGTGGCCGACGCAGACGGAGTATCCCCTTGAGCACGCCATCAGGGTTCTGCCAGGACACGAACCATTCCTTTCCGCCGCTGGCATCGTACGAAATTTCGTTTATCCGCCAGGGCCCTTTTGCCTTGCGATTGAATCCGAATTCCTTGCAGCGTATGCATTTGCAGGACGCGCCTTCGTTATCAAGCAACTCTTTGGCGGCTTTGCGCAGGTCCCCTTTCAGGGGGTTGCGCATCAGGTCCTGGCTTATCTGGCGCTGTATCCGCATTATGCGGCAGTAGGGCGGGACGACACGCTTGAAATCCACAAGAAGCCGCAAAAGCTCGTCTTTTGAGTATGGAACGAACTTGCCTTGTTCGTACCATTTCTCGAGCAGAGAACCTTTTACCGCCTGCGTCGGGTATATCTTCAAAGCATCGGGACGGAAACGCGGGTCCTCGAAAAGCGAGGCGAACAGCCGCCCATCTTTCTCTATGGTGCTGCCTGGAAGGTTCGGCATCAGGTGATAGCCCACCTTGAATCCCGCGTCCTTTAGACAGGCGGTTGCGCCTATCACGTCCTTGACAGTATGCCCGCGGTTCACGAGCTTGTAGATTTCATCGTCGGGAATCTGCACGCCGATCTCGACGCGCGTTACGCCGAAGCGTAGTAGCGTCCTGATGTTGTCCTCTGTGCAAAGCTCGGGTTTTGTCTCGACGCAGAAAGCGACGCAGCGGTGTTCCGCGCTCTCGTTGCGTTTCTGCGCTTCCTCGAGGCATTCGCTGTCGGAGTCGTTCATCGCGTCGAAGCAGCGCTTCACGAAATTCTCGCAGTATCCTGGAGGGAAGAAAAGGAACGTCCCTCCGATGATTATCAGCTCTATCTTGCTGGTGGGATGGCTCATGCGCTGAAGCGCGTTAATTCTGCCCCGGACCTGCTCATAGGGATCGTAATTCCTATGCATCGCGTGCAGTATGGCCGGGCTGAGATGGGTGTAGGAGTTCGGCGTCGGTTTTCCATCTGACTC
>CAYSVV010000063.1:0-4496 GCA_964434695.1 uncultured Methanosarcinales archaeon | reverse complement strand
TAGTTCCTTTTTCAATTCTTCTATGTCTTTTTCTATTTGCTTTATCCTTTCAGTATTGTCCTCGAGCTCGAGCATCTGCCCAGTTTCAGGGCATCGGAACTCATAATTGACTGCCTGGTCAAAGTCAAGTCGCATGGTGACCGGCCCGTTGATGATTTTTCCGTCGGGAGTTTTTTCCTTGGTGTAGCAGACGTAGAACTGCGTGGTTTTTTCCCTTGCCAGCCTGTCCTGCAATTTCTCCAGCTTGGTCTTTTTCAGACCTACAAGGAGTTCGCGCACCCTTGGTTCATTGAAAGTCCAGTAATAGATGTACCAGCCCTTCTTTTTGTCCTTCTTCCTCGTGAAAGTTACAAGGTTCTTTTCATAGAGCCGGTATAGCATGTTTCGCGTGACGTTGATCTCTCGTTCAATCGCTTCGGCCAATGTGAATTCGGATACATTCTTCCTGTTCCTTAGGCTTCGTAGAAGTGGCAGTATGTCCTTTCCCGCGCTTTCGGCGATTACTTCATCCACTATGGCGGGCTTTAGTGAACTCTTTCTTCGCTTTACAGGCGCCTTTATTCCCTTCTTTTTCTTCGCGGGCTTTGCGCTAGGTTTTTTGGCCGCCTTTGCAGTTTTTTTTGTTTTTTTCTTTACCACGGCTCTCCGCCTTATTACCTTTTTAATAAACCTTCCGTTCAATCATCTCATCAAAGCTCAAACCCAACATCTCCGCCTTTTCGTGATCGAGAACGAAAGCGCCCGCCGTTTCCCTGAGTTGTTCAACGCTCACGAAAAACCATCCCCTATTGTCGAATTTCACAGCCACCCAAGGTTCAGCCCCAAATAGTTGGCAGAATTCCCTCAATCCAAGAATCTGTTCCTTTGAAATGTATCTCGCATCTTCCTTGGTGGCCTTGACCTCTATTGCGAGCCGCCTGAGCGCGTTTCCCGCGATTATGTCCGGGACAGGGTACTTTATCGCTCCGCTGCCTGCCACCCGTATAGCTGCCCAGCCCGCTTGCCAGAACTGATGTATCAGGTTCCTTTCAGCGGCCGTGCCCTTTGTTTTTGTTTTAATCACGACTATTATTTGGTGCGTGTCATTTATATATGGCGCTGCCAATTGTCCAGTGATGGTGCGTCATTCACAACGTGGCATTCCCCTCTCTGTGATGGAGGAATATCTGCTCAAGGCCGGCGCCGAACGCGTGAGTAAGAGCGCCAAAACCGCTTTGAAGGAACTGCTTGAAAGACGCGCAAAAGTCATCGCGTCCAACGCGACTTCTTTCGCGACACATGCGGGTCGTCGCACTGTCATGAAAAAGGATGTGGCTTTGGTCAGACGTCCAAATGCATGAGATCTTCAGCGGCTGTAGTCTCCTTGAATACCGCGCGCGCTTCCTGAAGCAATGGTTTTACGTTGGCGTATCTCGCTGAGAAATGAGTTATCACCAGCTTCGCGACATCTGCTTGTTTGGCCAATTTCGCCGCCTGCGCGGCGGTCATGTGGGTGTGTTCCTCGGCCTTTTCCTCGAGATCGCTTCCATAGCTTGCCTCACAAATCAGCAGGTCGGCGTTCTCCGCCAGGATATGCGCGTTTTCGCAGGGTGCGGTGTCAGTGATGAAAGCGACGGTCTTTCCCTTTACAATATAGGTCACGTCGCGCGGGCTTATGGTTTTGCCTTTCACCGTGACTTCTTCGCCGCGTTGAAGTTTTCCCATGAGCGGACCTTCGGGGATTCCAAGTTCCTTCGCGGCCTTCAGGTGTATCCTGCGCCTTTCCTTCTCTTCTACGCGCCAGCCGAGGCAGGATATTCCGTGTTCAAGAGGCTGGGCGCTGACTGACAGCTCATCTGTCTCGAAGGCAAGGCCTTTGATCACTTCATTCACGACGACCTTCATCCGCATGTCAAAGACGAACGTGTTCAACATCGCGGCGAATTTCTGTTTCGTTCCCCTTGGGCCATAGATGTTCAAAGTGCCCGAATATCCTCCCTGTGATATCGTCATCAGCAGGCCCGGCAGGCCGAGAACGTGGTCCCCGTGCCAATGGCTTATGCATATGCGCGTTATCTTGGCTTGGGATATTCCTGCCGCTTTCAACTGGCGTTGCGTGCCTTCGCCGCAGTCGACAAGAATGCCTTCTCCGTTATGGACAAGCAGAGCCGCGCTATGGTTGCGTGCCTTTGTGGGCACCATCGCGCTTGTCCCGAGTATGGTGAGTTGCATGGCTTCGTTCTCCTCTAGCCATATATAAAAGTGTGGCAGGGCATAGTTTTAAAACGAACCGGGATTTTGTGTTGCCATGGACGCTATTGTGAGGGGTAGAGGGGCGATTCTCGAGAATTCAGCCGATGCCAAGTCTTTGAACAAGTCTTCGCACTTCGGTTCTGTGCTTGATGACGGCCGCATCGAGGTGAGCTCGGAAGAGGTGCTTTTCCTGCTCGAGACAAAACGCGTGAGGGTTCTTGATGGTCGTGGCAAGCCGTTGTCCTTCGCTGCCGCGTCTGAACGCCTGTTGCGCAGTTCTACCCAGATCGCTCGTTACAAGGCATTTTCCGATCTTCGCAGGAGGGGTTACATAGTCAAGACTGCTTTGAAGTTCGGCGCGGATTTCCGTGTCTATTCAAAGGGCGCCCAGCCCGGCAAGGACCACGCAAGATGGATTCTTTATGTAGGCAAGGAACACGACCGTCTTCCAATGAGGGATTTTGCGGCCAGGAGCAGGGTGGCTCACGGCACGCGCAAGCAGCTATTGCTGGCCATAGTCGATGACGAGGGAGATGTCACCTATTGGGAAGCCCGCTGGCTTAGGCCCTGAGTCTAGAAAACCTTTTATTGGCAGTCCTGCCACGAGTCTTTATGGGGGACGATTACAAGGACAAGGTAGTTGCATTTATCGAGACCCGCGGCCCTGTAGTTCCTGCGCAACTTGGCCGGCACATGGGTTCTGACAGCATGATTGCTGGTGCTATGCTGAGCGATATGGTGTCGAAAGGCCAGCTCAAGATGTCCAATTTGAAGGTCGGCGGTTCTCATCTTTATTATCTGCCCGGCCAGGAACCAGAAGTGTTGAAATTCCTGGACCATCTGGATCCCAAGGATAGACAGGTAGTGGCTCTGCTGGAGCAGAAGAAAGTGCTCAGGGAAAGCGATCTTACCCCTCTTCAGCGCGTCTCACTGCGTTCCGTGTCCGATTTCGCTCTTCCTCTCGAGGTATCTTTCCACGGCCAGAAGGAATCTTTCTGGAAATGGTTTCTTTTGCCGGACGATGAGACCGAACATACGATACGCGGCATGATTATGCCAGAACAGAAGAAGGAGTCGCCCGTCGAAACGCCTGCTGTTGTTGAAAAGAAAGTCCCGGACGAATCTCCAATGGAATCAGATGATTCTAGCGCGCAGGAAGACGAGCAGGTCAGCCTTCCGGTGTCCTTTGATGAATCCAAGATAACGGGAAATACCGATCCCTGGCTTCAGACCGTGCGCGCTTTCTTCGAGGCGAACAACATTTCCGTCGTCAGCGAGAACATGGTGAAAAAGAAGACAGAATATGATTTTGTTATAAAAGTGCCGAGTGTTTTCGGCAACCTGATGTTCTATTGCAAGGCCAAGTCAAAGGCGCGCCTGTCTGATTCGGACATCAGCGCCGCCTATGTGCAGGGACAGCTGCGCAAGCTTCCTGCCTTGATGCTGGGAAATGGCGATCTCAGCAAAAAGGCGCTTTCGCTTATGACTAGCGAGCTTTCGCTAACTTACAAGAAGGTGGTATTATGAAAAAAATGTTGATTATGTTTTTGGCGTTGCTGCTCGTAACAGCCTGCATGCCAAAGGAAGAGATAGCAACAGAAGACGATACCGAGGACCTGGGCGCCATGCTCGACGCGACAGACGCGCCGGATGACGAGTCGAAAGTCATGGAAAAGCCCGAGCCGGTAGTTACTCCACCAAAGCTGACATCGCCTTCCAAAGAGATGAGCGCGGACACCGAGGCCAGGTTGAAGACCGCCTTCGGCGAGGGCAACAAGTTCGCGATTTCACACAACAGCTATGAGATGTCGGTCGGTGACAGGATGGTTTTCGGCGTCGGTCTAAGGTCTTTGGCCCCGGGCGAGGAGACTTACCAGATTAAGTTCGACCTCAATCGCGCCTATGACAAGAGCAACAACAAGCTTGATGTCGAGCTCAAGGACGTCTGGAACTGGATTTCGGACAACGGCATAGACAAGGGAATCAACGCATTGCCTCCCTATATACTGAAGAACACCGAGACCAGGACTTTCCCGTTCGTGGTCGAGGTCACCCCGACCTATACCGATGGCCGCGAGACGATGAAGGGCTCCTATGAGTTCGAGTTGGTTACCTACCGAAAGTACAACTTCGAGAGCATCATGGAAAGCAACGACAAATATGCTGAGGCGTATGTGGTAATCCGCGTCGTCTGATGGGTGTCAAGATACACGATCTCTGTCCATCGACCGAGCTAGAGTTTTCAGGCCTATCCGGCAAGAAGG
>CAYSVV010000062.1:0-4515 GCA_964434695.1 uncultured Methanosarcinales archaeon | reverse complement strand
CCAAGGATTATCGCGACATCGGCCAGCCGGTGTTCATACCAGGAAGCATGGGCACGGCGTCCTATGTTCTTGTCGGCGGTTCTGCGGCTATGGAACTGAGTTGGGGAAGCACTGCTCACGGCGCCGGCAGGGTTATGAGCCGTCACCAGGCGATCAAGGAGTATCCTGCTGAGAAAGTCCGCAAAGATCTCGCTAAGAAGGGCATCGAAGTGCGCGGTTCTTCCGGCAAGGGGCTTTCTGAGGAAGCTCCCGGAGCCTACAAGGACGTTGACGAGGTCGTGCGGGTCTCTGACATGCTCGGCATCGGCAGGATAGTGGCAAAGCTCGTTCCTATTGGTGTTGTCAAAGGATAGAAATCCTGTTATACTCGTAATATTGGGTATTTTTTATGGAAGAAAATGTTCAGGAACAGCCTTACGTGCTCAAGCGAGACGAGGTATACCATCCGGTGACGGGTAAGGTAGTGCGTGTCTCTCCGAAGGGGGAATATTTCACGAACCATCCTGTCAGTGGTCTTGAAGTGCGTGTGGATTCAAAGGGAGAATATTTCCAGTACTTCCGACCCACTGGATGGAATCGGACAGTGGTCTGCAAAGTGGATGACCTTGGCGGGCTCTATTTCATAGACGCCTGCGAGTCTTGGATGATGGATGAGATGATAGGCAAGCCCGAGGCACCCCCAGCACCATCCTCGCTCTGGCGCAGTCTTATGAAGAGAGTCGGCAGATAATTTCTTATTGTCGCTTTATTTCCCACGGCCATGACCAGCGCAGCCACGATAGCCAAGAAGCGCGGGAAGAGGGAGGCAAGAAACGCGCCGAAGCAAGCAAGGCCTGCTCCTATCCTCGACCTTAATCCTCCTCGTTTTGATTGGCACGACAACCCTGAGACATTGGAATGGGCGCGTATCCTGCCGAGGCGCAGGAATCCTTACAACGGCCACAATGACCACTTCGACGGCCGCAACTACTACACGATATTCGCTTATTGCGCCACCTGCCCGAGGCCTTTTGTCGCCACAGGGGACCATAAGGGCGGGTACTTCATCTGCCCGTCTACCGAGCTGGGCGAGAAAGAATACGACTGACTGCGTCGTATTTATATAGTGCTTTTTCCTATAAGTTTCAAAAGAGTTGACAATGGATATCCTCGCCGCTGATGTTGGTGCGACCTATACTCGCGTCGCTGTCTTTTCGAAGTCAGGCAAGGCGAAGCTCTATCATCGCTATGAAAACGCGCATTTTCCAAGCATTACCGCGTTGCTCCACGAATTCAGGAGCAAGCACAAGGGTGGTTTCTCCAAGGCAGCAATAGCCGTCGCCGGTCCGGTGCACGATGGCGAGGCAAGGATGCCGAATCTGCATTGGCACGTTTCCGAGCATCTGGTGAAACACTCATTGCTGTGCAAGAACGTGATTTTGGTGAATGACGCCTATGCCGCGGCTGTAGCCATTGGCAAGGTTCCTATATTGAAGGTCAAGGAAGGCCGTCCTGATGGCGTTGTCCGTGCTCTAATCGGACCAGGCACGGGATTGGGCGTTTCATTGGTCGCGGGCAAGACCATAGCCGCCACAGAAGCAGGGCATTCTGATTTCGCGCCTTCATCCCAGGAGTTGCACGAGTTCTGGGGTTTCTTGAGCGAGAGGTATGGCCACGTCAGTGCTGAACGCGCTTTGTCCGGCCATGGTCTCGTTGACTTGTACCTTTTCCTCAGGGAGCGCAAGGCCGCTTTCGAGTCTAAAGAACAGCGCGAGGTCATCGATGACGCCTATGACACCGGTGTAGCCATAGTCAACGCAGCATTGGGTGGCGCCGATGGCGTGGCCGAGCGCGCAGTCAAACTTTACGTAGGAATGTTGGCAGCTTTCGCCGGGAGCTATGCGTTGTCCACCGGAGCCACCGGCGGAGTCTATCTTTTCGGGTCGCTCGCCAATCATCTAAGACCTTTCCTTGCTACAGAAGAATTCGCCCGAGCGTTCGCCAATAAGGGCAGATTGAGGAGATGGTGCGATAAGGTGCCGGTCTTCCTGGTGAAGGATACTGACGTGGTGTTGCGCGGCGTCTGGATGCTCGCTAACGCGTCCTGACTATCGCTTCTTTTCCTGTGCAGTCCACCAGCGTGCTTGGCCGGCCGCTGCTTTCTCCGTCGTCAAGGACCAGGTCGACCTGCTGGATTATCTCATCAGCTATGTCCTGGATTTTGGTGGCGAACGGCTCGCCCGTGACGTTGACGCTGGTCGTTACAAGCGGCCTGTCTAACTCCGCCACCTTGTCAGATATCCAATGGGCAGGTATCCTGATCCCGAGAGTGCCGCTCTCAAAGTTGACGGATGGCGCCACGCATTGTTTCTTCAGACGTACTATCAGCGTGTAAGGTCCGGGCAGCTTGTCGATCCATTCCTTCGAGGCATCATTCAGCTCGCAGTTGTCCTCTATCCATTTCTTGGACGGCGCAATCACCGAGAAAGGCTTTTCATCCCGCTTCTTTATCCTGCGTATCCTGAGAACAGCGTTTTCATCTGTCGCGTCGCAGCCGATGCCGTAGATGGTGTCAGTCGGATAGATTATCACGCCGCCGGCGGTCAGTATGGAAAGGCTTTCTCTCATACCTTCATGCTGACCATCTTGCTCGCGCCGTGGTCGCCCAGCGATACTCCGTAGAGTATGTCCGCCTCGCTTATGACTCGTTCCTTGTGCGTCACAACGATGTATTGCGCGCGGTCGCTGTAGCGCGCGATTAGCTTTCCGAGTCTTTCATCGTTGCCTATGTCCAGGGCCGCGTCGACCTCGTCAAGCACGTAGAAGCTCGCGGGCATGTATTCCTGAACCGCGAATATGAATGCCAATCCCACCAGTGTCTTCTGTCCGCCGGACAATGAGCGCAGGTCGAGGTACTTGTTCTCTGCGAGCTCTATTCGTATGCTCATGCCTCCGTCAAATATTGTCTCTGGGTTCTCGAGCACGAGCTCTGCCCTGCCCACTGAGTTCAATTGCGAAAACACGTTGCCGAAGCTGTTCTGTATGACGTTGAATGTCTCCAGGAATATGCTTTTCTTCTTGGTCTCTATCTCGTTCATCATCAATATGACGCTATCCTTCTCTCCCAGCAGCGAGTCCTTCTTTTTTACCAAGTTCCCGAATTCGCTTGCTGCCGCGTCATATATCTCGAGCGCCCTCATGTTGACGCTGCCGATGCCCTGCTGCATTTTCTCGAAGTCAGCCAATTCCTTTTTCAGCTGCTCCTCGGTCTTTTCGAGCGTGAGCTGCACGCCCGAGTATTGCTCGAATTCGAACGATAATGAGCCGTGTTCGGCCTTCACCCTGGCTTCCTCGAGGCCATAGGCGTTCATTTTCTGCTCCTCATCGCGTGCCTGCTGTTCGTGTTCGAAGGATTTCTTCTCGATCTCGGTTATGCGTTCGTTTATCTTCTTGGCCTTGGCGAAAAGATCCTTGAATTTAGACTGGAATTTATCCTGCTCCTTTTCCTTGATCTTGATATCCTTGTCGAGCTGTTGCAGGCGCTTCGCGAAATCCTTTGAATCGTTATTGTTCTTTAACTCGTCGTCATCGAGTTGCTTCATCAGGTCCTGGAATTTCGAGGTCTCAGTGGCCTCGGCGCGTTTCTGCACCAGGTTCTTCACCTCGGTCTGGAGCACGAGCTTCTCGTTCTCCAGTTCGCGGCGCTTCTCGCTGAACGCGTTGAGTTCGGCCTGCACCCGCGGGTTCCTCATGCTGGTGAGCTGGTCCACGAGTTGTTGGCGTTCTGTTTTCAGTGTTGCGAGTTCGCGGGTCTTCTCGCCTAGCGTATCGGCGAGGGAATCGAGATCTTTTTCCAGGCCCTTCGATTTGTCCTGCAACTCCTTCTTGAATCCCTTGCTGGCGTCTAAATCTGACGTGTCTATCCTGAGAGATTTCTCGGTCTTGATTATTTCGCCTTCGAGCGTGGCCTTGAGCTCACGCAGGCGGTTTATGCGCTCTTCGTTCTCCTTCTTCTCCGCCTCGGTTGTGCCGACCTTGAGTTGTATCTTGCCGACCTCTTCCTGAGCCTTCGCGATCTCGCCTGTGACATCGTCGTCCCTGAAGACTCCTTGTTTCTTGGCGCGGTGGCCTCCGACCATGGCGCCGCTGACTTCGCATAGGTCGCCTTCCAGCGTCACCATTCGAGTCCTGCCGACGCCCAGCCTGCGCGCCGTCGCTAGAGAGTCGACGACCATGGTGCCGCCGAATACGTAGTGGAACGCGTTGCGGTATCTCGGGTCGTATTTTATGAGGTCTATGGCGAGCCCGATGACCCCTTTCTCAGATAGGAGCTTGCGCGCCTCGTGTGATGATGATGCGATCGCCATCTTGCTCAATGGCAGGAACGTGGCTATGCCCAGCCGGTTGTCCTTCAGGTGCTTGATGCATTTGGACGCCACGGCATCGTCTTCCACGACCACGCTGTGTATCCTGTGGGACGCCGCGACTTCCAACGCCAGCGAATACTTGCCGCTGACCTGGCCGAGTTCGGCCACC
>CAYSVV010000061.1:2140-4563 GCA_964434695.1 uncultured Methanosarcinales archaeon | reverse complement strand
GATGCCGTCGAGAAGCACTCCTTTCTGAGCATCGGGCTGCTCCAAACGCTTCCTCACTATCTCCACAACCAAGTCATGGGGAGCCAGGTGGCCTTCCTTGAGACGATCAGATATGCTATTCCCTATTTCAGTGCCACGCTTGATTTCGTCGCGTAGAAGGTCACCGACCGAAAGATGGAGAAGCCCGAACTGCTTTGCAATGATGGCAGCTATCGTGCCTTTTCCAGCGCCTTGCGGTCCTGCAATCAAGACCACGTGCTTCATCCTAGATACCCCAGGTTGTTCTTGCCCATCAGCTTCTTTTCCCAGCATTCCTTGAGCCGACTGGCGACTTCTGCAACACCGGCCTTCATGGTAGCCCAGTCTTGCCAGGCCGCCTTGATTGCGACTGCATCAGATTTCACGGACATCAGGACCTCGGCCTCGTCAAGAGTTCGAAGGGCCAGCATTATCCGCTTGAATATGATGAAGAACTTTTCGTGGTCCTCCTCGTTGAAGAAACGCGACTCATACAAAGCCGCGCTGTCTCCCTGGTCCGGAGCCAGCACATCGTTGAGTATCTCGTTCCAGAACTCAAGGCGTTCCTTCATCCGCTCGATGACGAAAGCTAGAGGATGTTCGGATTCGTACCCGCCGAGATCCAGCTCTGCCACGAGATTGTCAAAAGAGGGAAGATTGTGCTGTTGCGCCAGCTTGTCGTAAATCGGTTTCAATTCTGCCATTTCCACTACGGCTGAAAGGAGGTATATAAAGGTTGATAGGCTGTAAAAACATATTATTCACGACATATAATCATTAAAAGGTAGCTTGGTCGCGCCAGAGGCATGTACGACGACGAATACGCCGAGGCCTGGCTGAAATTCGCAAGCAAAGATGAGCTTCGCGAAGGACAGATAGTGCCGTACCTTCAGAAAGAATTCTCTTCGCTCGACAAGGACTCGCGCGTGCTGGACGTGGGCTGCGGCTGGGGGATGGCGCTGGATATACTGATGGAGCAGGGCTTCGAGGGAAGCTACGTCGGCATAGAACCGGTGACACGTTTCCGCGAACACGTGCAGGAGAAGCATCCAGGACACCCCATACTTCTCGGCTCACTGCCGGACCACTTGTATATATTACCCAGGCATTACGACATCGTGCTCTGCAGCATGGCGCTCCATTGCGTCAGGGATCTTGAAGCGTCCATCGCCGCGCTCAAATCAAAGTCACGCGGACGAGTCATCGTGATTGATTTCGGGGACGAGGCAGAAGCGCTCCTGCGCGAACACTTCGCGCGCATCGACGAAGACCGCGGCGACTATATCCGCGGGCTCTACAACCTGAACGACGAGACACAGGTCGTGGCCGAGAGCTACCTGCGGCGCGAAGCGGCGTTGGACGCGCTGCTTCCGGGAAGAAAGACAGAACTCGAGATATTCCGCGCGTGGGACACGGACTCGACCGCCTGAATTTCGGCATTCTCCGTCGAGTTTACAACTATTGCCGTAGAAAACACAAAGCCCTGCCGCAAGGATATATACCTAGCAGAAGCTTAACACTGCATGGAACTGACCATAGTCATACCCTGCAGGAACGAGGAGAAACGCATCAAGCCAACACTTGAGGGATGGCTACGCTATTTCGACGAGTACAAGCACGATGGAATAATCAAGGTAGTGGACGGCGCGTCCAAGGACGGCACTGCCGGCGTTGTGAACTCGATAAAAGATAGTAGAATCAGCCTGCGACTCACCCACTACAACCACGGCAAGGGATTCTGCGTGCGGGAAGGAATGCGCTATTCGCAGACAGCCTATGCTGCCTACGCCGATGCGGATGGAGCAACCCCACCTTGCGAACTCGAGAAGCTTATAGCGGCGGACTGTGACGTCGCGATAGGATCGAGGGCGGTGGAAGGAGCAAGTGTGAACGGCAAAGGTGGCGACCGGAAAATGGCGAGCTATCTTTTCAACCTGGCATGCAGGAAATTGGCAACGCCAGGGATATATGACACGCAATGCGGGTTCAAGCTGTTCCGCAAGGAAGCAGTACGCGACGTTTTCTCAAAGCAAAGAATACTTGGATTCGCGTTCGATGTCGAAGTGCTGCACATCGCCATGCGCCTGGGCTATGGAATAAAGGAAGTCGGCGTGGAATGGCACGATAGGGAAGGGTCGACGGTCAACCTATTCAGGGACTCGCCAAAGATGTTCGGCGACGTCGTCAGGGTGGCCTGGAGAAGCCGCAAAGGCGAGTATAAGAACGGACGCGTCGAAAACACGATATAAACGTTAATACGCCAGTATTTGCCACTTATAAACGGTATAAGCCCGCATTCCTCTTCGCACGTTTATAATGCAAGTGGCGGTTTCAACACCTCAACAAAGGTTGCGGAAGCGACCGGAGGGCAGAATGAGAACAATATTGACCATCCCGGACATGAG
>CAYSVV010000061.1:0-2130 GCA_964434695.1 uncultured Methanosarcinales archaeon | reverse complement strand
GATGACGCGCTGGAAGTGACTCACGATCAGGCAGTTTCACCGAAGACGTTAATATCAAAGATAGAGGAAATTGGCTATGCCGCGGAAGTCGCTAGCACAGGCAATGCGCAATCAAACAACACCCCAATACCACAACACCGCAGGGCAGTGCACATAGAACAGGCAGCTGTTGGATACGCATTGGCCGCGTTCATCGCGCTTTCAATACTGGAATTCTTCCTATTCGTAGGATTGGTGCCATCCATACCTGACTTCATATCAAGATATGGATGGTGGCTTCTGTACCTGAACATCAGCGTCTCGACAATTGGCGCAGCAGCTTGGCACTTGTACTCTTTCAAGATGCCACACGTCTCGCACATGGCTGGAATGATGATAGGAATGACAGTCGGAATGCAGAGCTCGATGATGATAGGCGCGATAATAGGCGCGACAAACGGATTCTTCATAGGATCCGTCGTTGCGGTGCTGGTGGGAGTCGGCGCGGGCATCATAGCAGGAAGATGCTGCGGAGTCATGGGAGTGATGGAAGGGATGATGGCAGGACTCATGGGCGGAACCATGGGACCGATGATATCGGTGATGATGCTCACTGACAATTTATTGTGGTTCATGCCGCTTTTCGTGGTAGTGAACGTGGTGATACTGGTCGGGCTCGTACACATGTACCTAACCGAAGTCGTGACCAAATCAAAGACAGTAATAAGAAGGCCAATGGACGCAGTGACGTTCGTCAGCCTGGCAGTGATTGCGAGTTCAGCCCTGATATGGGTGATGATTTACGGACCAAAAAGCGCGTTAGTCGGAGGATGAAGATGGAAACGGCAAAGATGATCATAGTCGGAATCGCGGTTTTGATAACAATGGGCATAGTGATGTCCGCTGTGTTCGGCCTAGGTGGCTCGGGAACAGCGAACACTGGCAAAACAATAGCCAGTGCCCCTTCAGGAGAAGTGCAAGAAGTGCGCCTGACCGGCAACGGCGTGGACTACACAATGACTCCATCGACACTCAAGGCAGGCACCAAGGTCAGGATGACGGTGGACACCAACACCGTGTTGGGATGCATGCGCACAATAGTCATACCCGCATTCCGCGTGAGCAAGACAGTATCCAGCGGCAACAACGTGATTGAATTCACGCCGGACAAGGCAGGCACGTTCAGCATAACCTGCGGCATGGGAATGGGACGGGGATCGTTCAAGGTGGACGACGGCAGCGGAGACATACCCGAACTGAAACCCACGGACAATCCCTTGCCAGCAGGCAGTTGCGGTAGCTCGGCCGGCGGTTGTGGATGCGGAGGAGCATGATGAAAAATATCGTATTGCAAGTGAAAGGCATGACCTGCGCAGGATGCGCGGGTTCCATAGGAAACGCGCTGAAGCGCTCACCTGGAGTATCAGAAGCCAAAGCGGACTTCGCCAGTGGAAAGTTGAGCGTCTCGTTTGACGAGGGAAAGACCGACGAAAAGACAATTAAGCATATAGTCAATGAACTGGGATACAAGGCATGAAGAAAACAGTCGAAGTGGAAGGGATGCATTGTGCGAGCTGCGCGACCACCATAACCAAAGCGCTGGAGAAATTGCCGGGCGTAAAGAGCGCCAACGTGAACCTTGCCACTCGGCAAGCAACAGTGGAAGGGGACGTCACGGAAGAACAGGTCATCAAGACCATCCAAAGCAGGGGATACAACGCGAAGACTATGATGTCAAGCGCCCACTCGGACCACACTGGAAAGGAGCACATGCGGCACTTCGCGAAGTTGCTGGTCTTGGCGCTCGTCCTCACAATACCTGCAGTGATAATCGGGATGCTGTTGATGCCCGACGGAATGGCATATGTGGGTTTCACGCTGCCCTGGGCAGTATGGTTCGTATTCATACTCGTTACGCCGGTGCAGTTCGTGGCGGGCTGGCCGTTCTACAAGGGAGCTTTGCGCGCGTTGCGGCACGGCACCAGCAACATGGACACGCTTATCGCGCTGGGCACCACGGTGGCCTACATCTATAGCGTATACGTCGTGATTACAGGCGGCCAGTCGCAATATTTCGAGACCGCGGCAGTACTGATAACGCTCGTCCTCCTAGGCAAATATCTAGAAGCCCGCGCCACGCAACGCACGAGC
>CAYSVV010000060.1:0-4659 GCA_964434695.1 uncultured Methanosarcinales archaeon | reverse complement strand
TGGTCATGAGGAGGCGAGGGAGGTGGGCGAATGGATTGCCACGCAGTGCGATAGTCCTTATTCGTGTGTGGTGATGAGTCATAGCGCGTGGCCTGCGTATCATTCGCGGCAGGAGCACTTGCCATTGCCTTACGCGAACAACAGCGAGATTATGGCATATGCCCGACACCACAACGCCAGCTTTATCGTCATTGAGAGGCGGGTGCTTGACGAATGGCCCATCATAGAAGACCTATGGCGGCTCAACGAAGAAAAGGGAGTGTGGACCGCCTATGACACCCACTCGACACCCCTAGCGCGTGTCTATGCGCTCAACAATAAAGGTGATGTGTGATGAAAAACTCATTGAAGATGGTGTTGTGGTTATACAATACCAAAATGATGAAGTGCGTAGTCGTGCCTTTCATGAAAAACGTCTGGCTTGGCATCCCAATACCAATAAAAGTATACGATAACGTGTTGTACGCGAACAGTTGGGACCGACTCGTGGTTCTTTTATTATGGAAATTTAGAATCTCCGAAGCATTCGAAATAGAACTAATGAAAAAACTAGCCAAACCAGGAATGACCGTGATAGACGTCGGGGCGAATGTGGGGTTATACGCGTTCGTGCTCTCAAAACTAGTGGGAACCGTTCACGCTTTCGAACCAAACACTGACATGTCATACTTATTGTCATTAGCAATAATAAGAAACGATAGGCATAACGTTATGTTGCATGATGAGGCAGTATCGGATCGTAACGGAACAACAAGACTGTTCACTGACAATAACAACATGGGTGATAGTAGGATAGGTAACGTGGGTGTTAGTGTGCGGATGGTTGCACTTGATAGCGTACTAAAAAAAGAGAGAGTTGGAATAGTCAAGATGGACATTCAAGGAGCGGAGCTTTTGGCGATTAGAGGAATGAAGAGGTTGCTTCAGAGAAGTAATGCCGCGCTTTTTGTTGAGTTTTGTCCTTCGTTGTTACGTGAGTGCGGTACGAAACCGGCAGAATTGTTGTCAACACTGAACGAATTGGGTTATGTTTGTTATTATATTGATGAAATAAATAGAGGTATTACAAAAATGACGAATGAGGAATTATTAGAAATTGCTGCTAAAGACTTTTACGTCAATTTGTTCTGCCAAAAGCATGAGAGGTCACAATGACGTGGTGGGTGTCGTGCAGGTGTGGGAACATTGTTGTCGTTGATGAACGCCACGACTTTAGCGTGCTTCCGTGTCCTGCGTGTAGACAGAAAAACGAGAAGGTGGACTGAAATGGTGGTGATTTGTTTTGGTTAGTCTTGACAACTTCCTCGTAGGCTTCCTGACGGGCATGGCATTAGACCGCTTCCTCGTCACCCTACCCTGGATCATACGGAACTACAACACGGTCATACAATGGAGCAACGAACTCGCGGCACAAATGCTCCACAAGAACGGCATAGCCAAGAAGAAAGAACTCGAAGAACAGGGGCTCAAGGATCCCAACAAGAAAGAAGACTGAATTTAATAATCTCTATGGACAAAAAAGACATTCTGGCTATCGTCATGCTCGCGTTCGTAGCAATGGTTCTCTGGTGGCCCGCCCTATCAAGACCTACACACCTTGTCGCGTTCGATGACGTTACCTCTGCGTTCTATCCCATAAGGATGATATCGTCTTCTGGTGCTGGTTGGAACCCCTTTGTTTCTTCGGGAAGCCCGCTCACGGCCGATCCGCTAACGGCAGCATTCTATCCTGTGGACGCATTGTTGTTCTCGCTTTTTCCCGCGCATTACGCGTTTAGCATAGGTTTCTGGTTTCACACGTTCCTTGCCGGACTTTTCACCTTTCTGTGCCTGCGCTATTTTGGCATCGGTAAAGAAGGGGGAATGCTTGCTGGCATCACTTTCATGCTTAGTAGTTTCGTTGTCGCTCATAGTTATGCAGGGCATTATTCAATGATTTCTACTGTCGCGTGGATGCCTGCCGTGTTGTTGGGCGTTGTCTGGGCGCTCGATAAAAGAACGTTTGCATCAATGCTTATTGCTGCGCTGCCGCTTTGCATGCAGTTGCTTGCGGGACACCAACAAGTCGTCCTCTATACCGTAATACTTGCTGGTCTTTATGCGCTGGCACATGCCATCAAGGAAGCTTGGACCAAGAGAAGCATTATGCCAGCGTTCGCTCCCGCCTGTATCTTTGTGGGGATAGTGATTGTGGGAGTTCTTCTAGCAGCAGTCCAGTTCGTACCCACACTTGAGCTCTCGCGACACGTCACGCGCAGCGGAGGTATTAGTTATGATTTTGCGACCACGTATTCTCTTCCCTGGCACAACCTAGCTACCATTGCCGCTCCCGACACGTTCGGCAATCCTGTTGATGGCAACTACATCAATGAGGGATCGTATTGGGAGCTGGCAATCTATGTTGGTGTTCTGCCGCTTGTCCTGGCGTTGCTCGCGTTCCTGTTCGTGCGCAAGGACTGGCGCGTCCTGTTCTTCGTCATCGTTGGCATCATAGGACTCGCGTTGGCGCTCGGCAAGAACAACCCTGTCTATTGGCTGTTCTGGAAGTTCGTACCTGGCTTCAATCTCTTTCGCGTTCCTGCTCGCTTCGGACTCATCTGGACTTTCGCCATTGCCGTGCTCGCGGGATTCGGTCTTGACAGGCTGCTCGCGCCATTTGATAAGAAGCAGCGGCGCGTGTTGCGCTATTGCGTCATGGCATGTTGTGTGGGCGCAATCATAGTCATTCTTTCTGGTCTCGCCATTCTTGTCTTCAAGACGCAAGTCACGGCAGCCATGTTCCCGTTAGTGGCGAATGGTTACGTAAGCCGTGGCTTTAGCGAACCAGCAGACCTCTGTGGACGGATAGAAGGGCTTGTCACGACGGTTGCCAATAGTTTGTGGCACGCGGCATTCTTCCTCTTGCTGAGCGCAATTGTCCTGGTATGGAAGGTGCTACGTAAGAAGGGAGTGGCAACACTGGCCATCCTGCTCGTGACCGTCAACCTTTTCTTTTATGGAACGTCATTCATCATGACAACACCTCTCGACGAAGCGTATGCAGTTCCAGCACACATTTCATTCCTGCAAGAACAACCAGGCATTTGGCGCGTGTATGACGCTGATGGCGCTATTCCTGACAATCACCAGATGGTCTGGAACGTACAGACAGTACAGGGCTACAATCCGTTGCTTCTAAAGAAGTATGTCGCGTTCATAAAGGACATCAATGTATCGGAAAGAGTGAGTCCAGAACTAAACGTGTTGAATGCCCGTTTTGTTGCCTCGACAGTGCCCTTGCATAATCCTGACTTGACGCTTCTTCATAACAGCACTGCTTACGTGTATGGTAATGCTGCCGCGCTGCCAAGAGCGTTCTTGGTCACGGCGTTGACGGACACGATACCTACAGTGAAGGACGTGAAGGGCCAGCGCATCACTACGTACACGTATGATACGGTCACGATACAGACCGATTCGGAAGTGGGAGGGGTGTTGGTGCTTGGTGACGTTAGTTATCCTGGATGGATTGCGAGAGTTGACGGGAAGGAGACGCTTGTTCTCACTGCATATGGAGGGCTGCGTGCGGTACGTGTTGGTGCTGGAGAGCACACGGTGGTGTTCTCTTTCGAGCCACGTTCAGTCAATGTCGGGCTATGGATTAGCATGACCATACTGTTGGTGATACTTGTCATTGTGACGTTCATATACCACCCACCATGAACAAACTCCTGTTGATTGGCGTGCTCATCCTCGCTGCCATACTTATCACTGATGGCATCACTTGGGGTCTGCCAAATATTGGCAGCTGGTCTGCGGATGACAGCAGTGGCACTGTTGACCTTGCATGGGCCACGCGACTAGGTTCGACTGACCATAAGTATCCACCCTTGCAGAAGATGTTCAAGGTTGCCGCCTATGCGCCATTCATGGGCTGGTGGTACCTCACAGGCAGCTTCCGACCAGCAAACGAGTACCCATATGGCTTCTCGGACATTTATTCACAGCTTGGCACGCTCATCTTCATGTCACGTTTCGTTGTCGCAATCATGGCGCTCGTTGCGGTCTGGCTTGCCTGGAAGATAGTCCTTCACCTTACCAAGTCATACTTTGCCGCAACGACTGCTGCGTTGGCGTTCTTGCTCAACTATTGGTTCTTGCACTTCTCAAAGACGGGAAACGTTGACGTGCCAATGCTGCTCTGGCTACTGGCCTCTATCTATTGCTGGTTGCGTGCTCTCGAACTACCAAAGACGAAATGGTACGTTGGTTCGGCGGTATTCTGTGCGCTTGCCATGTCAACAAAGGATGTAGCAATCGCATTCATAGCGCCGATGATCGCGCTCCTTCTCGTCGTGCATTTCGTTAGGGGCTGGCGTTCGCGCATGCCCGTCACGAACATCATCTTCCATCCCCCATTGATGTGGGCCGCTTTTGTAGGCATCCTTGTCTACGGGTTCGCAAGTCTGTTCTTCTTCTATCCACACCAAGTCATCTACCGTCTCAACCTTTTTTCGGGTAGTGGTTGGGGCGTGGCAGGATACGACCAGGGCAATTGGCTTTCCGTGCTCGCCCGCACTGTCTGGCTGACGTGGACATCGATGGGCTGGCCGCTCTTCGGACTTGGATGCATCGGCGCAATCTGGGCGCTCGCGAGAAAGAAGTGGCTGCACGTCTCGC
>CAYSVV010000059.1:4468-4701 GCA_964434695.1 uncultured Methanosarcinales archaeon | reverse complement strand
TGAAGAAGGCAAAACATATCCTTTTCTGAAGCGCGACCAACGAATATTCTGGCTCGAGGGAGAGATTCCTCTCGTGAAGACTGCTGGAAACCAAGTGCTGTCACGGCCTATCGCGAGCGTCATTATACTGGAAGCAACACACTACATGAGTGAAGACGTAATCTGGACCCGTGGCGTATATCAAGTCGTCGAGGTCTACAAACCATCGGATTCAGCAGTCCATTTTGAGGGTT
>CAYSVV010000059.1:0-4458 GCA_964434695.1 uncultured Methanosarcinales archaeon | reverse complement strand
GGTTTCACTAAACTCGAGGAATAGGGCTGATGCTGGCGTAGAAAAAGTGGGCAGGCACGCCCGGCGCTCGGCAACGGGCTACGCGGCGGTTGATTCCCGCCGAGCTCCTCCATTCCGCTACCCCGCAAGCACCGCGAATGACAATGAGTGCTGCTGCCTTCCGGCCCTGACACGGTTCTCGGCACAGCGATCCTGTGGGACAGAACTTCAATGTCCCTCGGTAGGACCGTCGCGCGACACCCGCGCCTGACGTCAAGCTTCAGCCCCGCCTAAAGCCCATAGACGGTGACAGCAGAGGGCTAACCTGCCGGCCTAGCCTGCCCATCGACGATTCCTCGCGCCGTGAATAAAAAGCTTTGTGTCAAGCGAATGCTTGGAACAGTCCGTAAAGAACGGTGAACCCGTCGAATGGAGGTATCGGCAGCAGGTTGAACAGGAAAAGGAATCCGTTGATGCGTTTCGTAAGAACAATCAGCGCGAAGCCGAGATTGTTTCTCGTCTGGAATTTCAGTGCGACGGCGCAGGCAATCCATATCAGTCCGTTTATTGCCGGGCCCATGAACGCTATCAGCGAATGCGCCAAGGGAGTCGCTTCTCCGATAATCGACACGTAGGCCGGCACGAAGAATATGAACGACGATTTCATCGCGGCGAGCGCAACGCCGAACAACAACCAAAGCCAGGGCACGCCGAAAGTCGCCTGAAGCCCGAAGGACAACGCGGTGACCTTGTGGCCGAGTTCATGCAGTATTATCCCGGGCGCGGTGACCGCCGCGGCGAAAATCATCCCTTTCCACCAGGGAACACGGTCGAGTCCAAATCCTCGTCGGAAGATGAAGGCTACGGCCAGCGTCATCACAATCATATTCAGAATTTCGATGAGAGATATCATAGTAAAATCAAAAAAAAAGGAAACAAGTTCACCTTCGCTTTTTCTTTTTGGCGCCCTTCTTTGCCGTCTTCTTTTTGCCGGCCTTCTTGGCTACCTTTCTTTTCTTTGGCATTTTGGTTTACCTCTTTGCAGTTTATTACGTTTTATGCACTCATCATATTAAAACACTACGTTTTTTTAGCGTTAAATAATATTTTAGCGGAAGAAATGGTCTTTTAGTTTCCTGTCAACCGAGAAAATGACCTGTTCGTAATTCGTATTGCTTACCTGAGCCCCCAAAGAGCCACCACTGGCATATTCCCTTCCGCCACCGTCGAATAATGACGCAATTTCGCATAGATCAACGTCAATGCCGTCCCTTCTCCTGAATGCGATGCGGCCGTCGCGGAAGATTACGCAGGCCACATCCACTCCCGCGTGCGTCTCGAGAATGTGCGAGCACGCGTCCGCGGAAGTCACGAACGAAGCGCAGAGAGCGAAACCGAACTTCACACCGACGTAATCCTTGATGTCCAACCTATTGGACATGTCTGCTATCGCTTTCTCCCGCCGTTCACGGTAGCGTTGCCTTTCAAGTTCAAGGCTTTCCGTCCAGAAAACGCCTTTTGAAAGCATCACTGTGAGTTTGCGCAGGTCGTAGCCGGAAGCGATTATGTCCGCCAGCCGGGCGGCTGATTCGTCGCTGCGTTTCCATTGCTTGATGTCGTGGGCCATCGCGGCGAGCGAACGCGCGCTGGAGTCGTTGGGTAGAAACCTTCGCTGTGCCAGTTCGGCGCTGCAGAGCGGCGACCGGGCAGTGGCTATGTCATAGGCGCCGCAAATGGATGCCACCATATCCACCGTGCTTTCCTTCGTCGGGAAATCAGCGCACCAGTACACCACCTTATTGTTGCTGCATAATGTCTTGATGTCGTCCTCGCTCAAGGCTGCGGGTTGTATGTCGCATAGTATCAGCTGCTGCCCTTTTGTGCTGAGAAGTTTCTGTCGACTTTCGTTCACAGGGGGTAGGGCATTCGCAAGGCGCCAATCATGTCCTCGAAGAGTCAGAGTCCTGCCTACAATGGCAGCCGCCGCTATCCCATCCACCGTATCGGTGCAGAATATCAGATGCACCATGCGCTGGGTATCGTATCGACGTATAACTGGTTTTCGTTAAACCTTGTCCTGGGGAGGCATTATGCCGTAGAACATGAACAGCAGCCGATCGACCGCCTGTACCAGCTCCAGACCTTCACCTGAGAGCGTTATGCACCTTCCTTCGAAGGTAACTGATGGGCCAGAGGCTTCGCGCAGATAAATGACGGACGAGTTATCGCCGCACTTGACAATCGGCCGGATGGCGCAGGAATCGGTTCTGTTCTCAGTGCAAGCAGCTTTCATGTCGGCGCTGAACACCTTGACCAGGTTTATCCCTATCTCGGCTGCCGCGAGCGCGACATACTGCTGGTCAGCGCCATCCGAAGGGTCGACGGTTATGGTGACTCCATCTTCCCCGAAATTATCCCCGAGCACGCCATTGATAGTGACGTTTTCCATCTGCAACGGGTTGTACCTCAAGGGAATATGGTAGGTGATGGTTCCGCTCTGCCAGCGGAATTGCCAGAACCCATCCTCCATCCGAGTGAAGTCATAGTTCTTGTAGGTTACGAGATTGGGATTGGGCGCTGGTTTGGTGGCGGAATATATCATAATGGCCGCCACGACAAGCACACCTATTATCACAATAGACCATATCAGAATGAGGTATTTTGGTTCGTGTTCCGCGTGTTCAGCCATCTAGAACACCCAATGCTACCAATGCCAGTCTCTCGCCCTCGAGATAAAGGTCAGCCCTGCCCTGCGCGGTGGCGATTATGCAATCGCCATCGACCTGGATTATGGTGGAATTTCCTGATTGCAGGAGAATCACGGGCGCGCCAGGCACTGCGTCGTCGCAGGTAATGACTGGGCGTGAGGTACCGTTGCCCGTGTAACCAAGAATGATCTGTTTGCCTCTCTTTTCAAGCAGGTCGCTTAAGAATAATGAAATCGCGTCAGCGTCCTCTATATAATCGTCATCCAGGTTCGCTGTTATTGATATGACTCCCACATCCTTCAGGGCCAGCTTTCCGGCCACGGGCGCCTGCTGGGACTGGGATGGGAAGAAGTTGAAGACCACGTTCCTGTCGTCGATTTTCGCCTGCACTCCATACTGCAGCTGAACGAACTTTATGCCCTTCACCCTCTCGGTCTTGCCACCTTCCGAGTAGTTCAAGACGAAGCCGAAAGTGCTCAACACCATTATGGCTACTATGAACACACCTATCAATAGCCGGTTGCGTTTTTCCTTTTTCTCGTCATCCCTTCGCATGATTGCCGCCTCTCATCTTTCATATATATTAGTGTCGCTGCTCTCGACTGCGCAAGCTTTATAAATCAGCATTATGTCGGTACCGACAGAGGTGTTGATTGCACGGGCATCTGGACTTACTGACGCTGAAATTGATTGAAAATGAGCCCCTTAGTGGCTACTCTCTCCTGAAGCGCATAAACGAACGGACAGGCTGGAAGCCTAGCACCGGTTCGCTATACCCTTTGCTTGAGAGTATGCGCAAGAATGGAGAGGTGACCGTGAAACCCGATGGCCGCAGGCGCATATATTCCATAACTTCGCTGGGCAAGAACAAGCTCAAGAACATCGCAAGCCATCGCGATGACCTGGTGGATGAGATGATGACGAGGATAAACAGCGTCTGCGCAGCCACCAGCATGAAGACCATGCCGGATATGGTCAATCTGATGGTGAAACACAAGATGGTCATCGGGAAATACGAACTGGAGATAAATGAAATGAGACGGGAGTTCATGCTTGCCGTCTCCGAGGGAGTGCCGCCCAAAGAAATAAAGGCCGCCATCGCAGAAGCGACGAGACGAATCAGGAGCGCCAGGAAATGAAACGCGCGATAATAGAGTGCAGGGATGTATGGAAAATATACAAGATGGGAGAGGTCACAGTCCCTGCATTGCGCGGGCTCAAACTTGAGATCAACGAAGGAGAATTCGTCGCCATAATGGGCCCTTCTGGAAGCGGCAAGAGCACTGCCATGAACATGGTGGGATGCCTGGACGTGCCGACAAAAGGGAACATATTCCTCGAAGGAAAGAACATCGCGCACATGACCGAAAGCGACCTGGCGCAGGTCCGTGGCAGGATTATCGGATTCATATTCCAGAAATTCAACCTCATCAACACGCTTACCGCGCTGGAGAACGTCATGTTGCCGATGCTTTTCCAGGACGTCTCATATTCAGAACGTCTCGATAAGGCGACAGCGTCGCTAACCAAAGTCGGGCTGGGTGACAGGATGAACCACAAGCCCAATGAACTCAGCGGAGGACAGCAACAGAGGGTGGCGATAGCAAGGGCGTTGTCCAACAATCCAGACGTCATACTCGCAGACGAGCCCACGGGCAACCTGGACACGTCGTCGGGCGAAATCGTGATGGATATACTCAACAAGCTCCACTCAGAGGGCAAGACCATAGTGGTGGTCACCCACAACAAGGCCATGTCCCGCTATGCCTCC
>CAYSVV010000058.1:0-4729 GCA_964434695.1 uncultured Methanosarcinales archaeon | reverse complement strand
TACACAACACTCCGAAACGGGATGCCAGGTGCTGGACCTGTCTGGCCAGCTTTTCGGACGCGGAAGAATAGCTTATTTCCCATCCGTTTTGGAGATAGATGCTTCCATCGCAGCTGAACAAGCGATTGAGGAAAAGCGCGAGCTGATGTTTCGGAAGCGTGAAGACCGCGGCAGGTATTTCTTTTTGAGGCGACAACTTTCCGTAAACGCCGTGCCTCTCAAAGAACTTTCTTATGCGTCGCT
This sequence comes from uncultured Methanosarcinales archaeon, assembly GCA_964434695.1. Lineage (GTDB taxonomy): Archaea > Nanobdellota > Nanobdellia > Woesearchaeales > ARS49 > CAYSVV01. The sequence continues at coordinate 4,486 of CAYSVV010000058.1, read as the reverse complement.
TTTCCATGACGACGCGTCCGCCCTTCACGAAACGACCGGATCCGTCCCGGTCGAATTCGCAGGATAGGAATTTGCGTTTCTCCCTTGCCGCGCTTATCTTGTAGCAGTGCTCGTCGGTCCTTTTCACGTCCAGCGCCGGGTCGAATTCCTTGACAGCTGTCATGAAATCACCAACCAATTTAGGATCATTGTTTGAGAAGAACAATGGGGATTTCAAATGCCCCTCGGCGATCATGTAGGCCAGTAGTTTTATCTCCTGTTCCGGCAGGGGTTTTCTTCCGAAAGAGGGCATCCGTCGCGGTACGGCTATCCTCCTGCCCGGACCCAAATCTCCGGCGGGCAACCATCCAGTTACGGTAAGCAACGGATGCTCAGGAGTCAAGGTTATCTCCCGGCCGCTGCGCAAAGTGACGCGCAGAACCTCCTGGACCGTTCTTCGGTAGAATCCTTCGCTCGGCGTTGCCTTGATTTTGAGATCTCCTCCAAGGGACATCACGCCGGATTTGTCCTCGGCCAGATCTTTTATGGGCAGCACCCGGCCATCATCCAATGTCACCAATGAGTCGCCGGTAAGGCACTTGCCCGATCCGCGTTTTCCCGCCACGAAAATAACGTGCGCGCGGTTCAGATCCAGGTACACTGGCTGCGATAGCGCGGTGACCTGCCCCATCTTGACATAGTGCTTGCCCAGCAGGATGGTTCCCTTGAGCCCGAACTTTTCGCGCTCCTTCGAATCCCGCCCCAGTATGATTTCGTAAGCCATCCTCTTTTCAGGGGTATGGCAGGTTTAGCAATATAAAAAAGGATGCGGCTCGCGCCGCATTTAGAAAATAATCAAAGGTCTGCCGCGCTCAGCACCATCAACGGACCGCGTCCGTGTACCTGCGCTTCCATCCCCACCAGGAACTTCACGCCTGCCCTTTCGGACAGTCCTGCGAGGTCGGCATCCACCGCCCCGTCAAGCACGACGGCGAATATGCCGCTGCTGAGGGATTTTATCGTGCTGGCGAGCTCGCTAAGAGGGACCTTTCCGAGTATCCCTAGCTTGTCGTCCAACAGATAGGCGCCTTTCGTGCCGATGAGCTCTTCGAGCATGCTTCCGAACTTCGCCTTCTGCGCGTCGTTCAGGGGCTGCCTTGTCTCTACTGGGCGTGGCGGCGCTTCCCTTCGGGTGTCGCGCATTTCCCTGCGTGGCTCTGGCCTTCCGCGGGATATCATTGGCCTGCGTATGGATTGCGAGGTATCGATCGAGTCGATTTCGCTCTTGGCCTGTTCAGCGGTTATCTTGCTGCGCAATGCCTTGTGGATCTCCTTCTTGGCGAGTTCCTCGACTTCCTTTCCATCAGGAGCCTTGGTGACGAAGTCCACTTCTGCCTGCGTGAGCATGTCGCGGATTATCAGGTTGCCACCGCGGTCGCCGTCGACGAACAGGATTATGTCCTTCTTCTTCGACAACTCGATTATCGACGGGGGCACGCTGGTTCCATTGAGCCCTATCACGCTCTTGAATCCGTGCTTGAGCAGGTTCACCACGTCGGCGCGTCCTTCCACCACTATGACCTCGTCGGAATCCTCGACTCCCGGGCCGGCGGGCAGGCGATCGACGCCATACTCTATGACTTCCATCACCCGGACGCTGTTGACGACTTCCTCGGCCAGCTCGGTGCTGTCCGGCATGGTCGTCTCGAGCATCATGCGGAGGAGTTCCTTCGCGCGCTGTATGACGAATGAGCGCTTGCTGATGCGCACATCTTCGATCTTGTGAACGTGTACCTTTGCATTGCAAGGACCGATTCGTTGGATTATTTCCAGGGCGGCGCCGATTATCGCGGTCTCTGCCTTGTCGAGGCTGCTGGGGATTATTATCGACCCCATGGTCTTGCCTCCCCTGTTTTCGGTGTTGACCTCTATGCGGCCGATTCTTCCGGATCTTTGTAGCTCGCGCAGTTCCAGTTCAGAACCGAGCAATCCTTCAGTCTGGCCGAATATCGCACCTATTACGTCAGGACGGTCAACGACCCCATCTATCTCTATCGATGCGTGTATTATGTACTTTGATGATACTATGCTGATTTTTCCCATTTTCCATTCCCCTGGGCATTTTACCCAATTGTCAAGAACGAGGCACTAGTCTATGATTGGAATATTCGAATCATTGATATTCGTGATTTTGTGACCATGATGCTGTTCGTGACGTTTTGATTATGAGGTGTCGCCCACAACACTAACTCTCGTGCTCATCGCTGGACGTTCGTCCTGCGCTCACACGAGTTCTTTCATGGTGGGCGGGTCCTTCATTGCTGAAGGACAGTTTTACCGCGCCGCCCCACTATATAAAGATAGTGGTTTTTTCGGGGTAAATGAGACTATTTTTCAATATTGAAATTAAATAAACAGCCCCTCCAAACCTTTTTAAATAGCCAAGAGGCCGTTGTGGAAATGGGTCAGCAGAGAGAAGAATGGAAGACTTGGGGCGATGTTTTCGACCAGTCAACCGAAGAGACAATCCAGCGCATGATAAGCGGTGGCTATCTCGACGGCCTGATCGGCCCGCTGAAAGTCGGCAAAGAAGCCAACGTGTTCGTAGGCCAGAAAGGCGAGGAGCACGTAATCGTCAAAATCTACAGGACCAACACCTGCGACTTCAACCGGATGTACGATTATATGCGGGGCGATCCTAGACTGCACTCCTTGTCCAACCAACGCCGAAGGATAGTGTTCGCCTGGACACAACGCGAATACAAGAACCTGCTTCTTGCGCACAAAGCTGGCTTGAGGGTGCCCGTACCCCACGCCTGCAGGAACAATGTGCTTGTAATGGACGTCATAGGAAAAGAGAATCCCGCGCAGCAGCTAAAGGCAAGGGCTCCGAAAGACCCGAAGAAATTCATGAAGCAGGTCCTGAAGATGATGCGCCAGCTGCACAAGTCCCGCATCGTGCACGGCGACCTGAGCGAATACAACATCCTTAACGATGATGACGAACCTGTTTTCATCGACATGAGCCAGAGCACGACTTACGAAAACCCGAACTGGCGCAGATATCTCGACAGAGACGAGTACAACATAGCAGCTTATTTCAAGAAGCAAGGCATAGCCATAGACGCGGCCGGAGTAAAGGAGGCTGTTGAGTCCTGATGGCAGAAAAAATAAATACCAGCGCAGGAAGTGGCGAAATCTACGTTTACGAGCTGAAGATACCAAAAGAGCGCGTGGCCGTGCTAATAGGCACGAAGGGCCAGACCAAACGCGCCCTGCAATCAGCTACGAAGACGAAAATAGAGGTGGACAGTACGGAAGGCATGATTACGCTCAGCGGTCGGGATGCCCTGGGGCTTTACACCGCGCGCGAGATAATAATGGCAGTCGGCCGAGGATTCTCGCCCGAACGCGCCCAGACATTGCTCGGCGCGGACAGCGGCTATGAAGCGATAAACCTGCGCGACTTCGCGCGAAACGACGACGATCTCGTGCGTCTCCGGGGGCGCATAATCGGCGAGGAAGGAAAGACCCGAAGAATAATCGAGGAGATGACCGGTGTTTACATTTCAGTTTATGGCAAGACCGTTGCCATGATAGGCCCGCTCGAAGGCATGAGCATAGCGCGGCGCGCGGTTGAGGCCATACTCAGCGGACAGAGGCACGCCGCGGTCTACAAGTGGCTAGAGAAACAAAGAAGGAACATGCGCGAACGCGAGATGTTAGGGAGCCATAATGTCTAAGCCCATAGCGGAAGAGCTAGCCAAGAAACAACGCGAAGTGTCCGTCGCTGAATTTTTCGAAAGGAACAGGCATCTGCTTGGATTCGACAACAAGAGAAAGGCGCTCCTGACCGTGGTCAAGGAAGCCGTCGACAACTCCATCGACGCATGTGAGGAGGCGCGCACGCTTCCAGAAGTCCAGATCGAGATCGTCGATATGGGCAACGATCGTTTCCGGATAATAGTCGAGGACAACGGCCCGGGCATAGTCAAGCAACAGGTGCCGAAAATATTCGCCAAGCTCCTCTATGGAAGCAAGTTCCACACCATGAAGCAGGCCCGCGGCCAGCAGGGAATAGGCATTTCCGCGGCGGTGCTCTACGCGCAGCTTACAACCGGCAGGCCCGCGCGCATCAAAAGCAAGATAGACCCTGCCCGTCCCGCGCACATTTACGAACTTCGGATAGACACTTCGAAGAACGAACCTGAGATACTCAAGGACGAGGAAGTGGAATGGAAGAAGGACCACGGCGTCCGCATAGAGCTCGACATCGAGGCAAGCTACCAGAAGGGCGATCAGAGCGTCGATTCCTACATGAAGCAGACCGCCATCGTCAATCCTCATGCCACCCTGATCTACACCAATCCCCGCGCAGAGCAGGCGGTCTACGCGCGAGTCACCGACAAGCTTCCGAAAGAACCCGTCGCCATAAAGCCACATCCCTACGGACTCGAACTCGGCATAATGCTCAAGATGATCAAGCAGACCGACAAGCGCACTCTTC
>CAYSVV010000057.1:0-4837 GCA_964434695.1 uncultured Methanosarcinales archaeon | reverse complement strand
GAAGTAGGCGTTCTCTACGCCTATGGACTTGAGTGTGGCGTCGAATTCTCTCTGTATCGCTTCCCAGATTGCGTACCCGTTCGGCCTTATCACCATGCAGCCCTTGACCGGGCTGTAGTCCGCGAGTTCTGCTTTCAGCACGACTTCAGGATACCATTCGGCGATTTCCGCTTTCTTGGCAGCTAAACCCAGTGTCTGCTCTTTTTCCGCCATGGGCAGGGCGTCAAAAGCCTTGCTTATAAAATATGCGGCCTAGTTGCCTGCTGCGGCCACCGCAGAAAGCGATTCTCTCGGTATCATGACTGTCTTGGGTATTGGCTTGTTCCTGTTCTCGTAACGCACTAGCGCCCTTGCGTAGGCGTCCTGCATCTCAGGAGTCGGTTCGTAGACCTTGACTAGATTATCGCCTTGGTAACCGTAGAAAGACCTGTACTTTCCGATCTCGATTTTTGTGGCGTGTCGTAGTCTTTCGGTTTCATCCCTTAGTCTGGCGTCGACCGTGCTTTCTGCCAGCATGCTTGCCGTTTCTGCCTTGTCGTTGGCGACTATAAGGTGGTAGACGTCGCGCATAAGTGAGTATCTCCCCAGGGATTCTTTTGCGTCGGCAAAGTAGCTTTGGGCGCGCTTCCTGCAATCCCTGTAGAATTCGGCAGGGTGGTCCCTGGGAGGAACTTCGACGCTCTCCGCTTTTCCTGGTTCAAGTATGAATAGCCCCATTTCGTCACCGAATAGTGTTACTACTAATAGGTGACTTATAAATCTTTCGGTAAATTAACCACTAGTAGGTGGTAAATAATAAAACAGGCGTTATCTGGCTATCGGAAGCTCTTGAAATAGACGTCGAACTTGCGTTCTTGCTTGCGCATTGCGTACAAAAGCGGGTTGAAGTAGCTGGCGGAATGGACATGAACTCCGGCAGAACCTGGAGGCAGCCGACAGAACGCGACAGAAGCCAAATGCGCCCATCGAAGGTTCAAGTCGTGCCGGGGCTTCTTTTTGGAGCCCTCAGGAGCGTCGCGTATCTTCCCACATAGGTGCTTGATCACAGCGGCCTGACTCGGCCCGTTGCTACAGGGAGTTAGGCGCGCGTTAGTGTGGAGGAAATGGAACAAGGTCGATTCGTCATATAGCGCGAGGAACTCCAGCTCATCCCTCGATGGCTCCTTGTGGTTATCGAAGAAGTTCCGCACGAAATCCCGTGCCTTGACTAGGTCCTTATTGGCGTCGATGCCCCTAACGTATTTGTCCGTGGTTCGAACGAAGACGTTCTCGATGCCCAGGCGGCCCAATTCCAGCAATGTGCGGTATCTTGAAAGGGCAACGTTGCCGTCAGGAGAATACTGCCCCCTACCGTAATGCTCGAGAAGAACTATGGTTCCGGAATTCCCCTCGGAGACGCGCCTGTAGTCGCAAAGCTTCGACACGTCAACCGTTCTTTCAAGAGGTTCTATTGTTTCGGCAAAATCGTCGCTCGATACCGCGCGCATACGGGCCCACAGGGATTCGAACCCTGGTCTGCTGGTCCGAAGCCAGCCATACTATCCAAGCTATACTATGGGCCCGTCTGTGGGCTTCATCCGCTGCTTAAAAATGTGGTGGCAGATTGACCTTTCAGAAATCGCTTTCCTGCGCCGGCTCGTGATGCCCGGATTCGACCTCGATGGGCGCATCCGTCAGCTTGTTCAAAGTGATGGTTATCGTGCTTACCCTGACATTCCTGCCTTCCGGTGTCATGAATGCCTCGCTGTCAACGTTTATGTCCTTGACGCCGATCTGGTTTGGCAGAAAGCGCTTGGTGACGACCTGGGAGACGTCCACGGCTTTTGAGATGAACTTTCCACGGGCCTTGACAGTGATTTCAGAGGCGTTATTCTGTGAGAATTGCATTATGACGCCTGTTACATAGTTCATCACTGGCTTCGTGCCGATTAGCACTATGCTGTAGGCCGCCATCAGTCGTTCCTCGTGTAATCACTCGACGCGGCGCATCTTGCGCGTGGCATAGCCCGCGACAACGTTGCGCATCTTCTTAGAAGCACCCACGAGATCCCTACCGACAACCAACTTGTTAGGTCCGAATTCCGTCGTGAGAGCTTCGCGGTGCTGTGCTAGAAGCTGAAATGTGAGCCTCTTGATTAGTTTGGTTTTGATTCTGCCCATAGTCCCAAACCATAACACAGTTCTCTGGGATTTATAAGTATTTCGGTGTACTGCGCGTAAGGATTGCGGAAGAGTCAGTTTATGCTCGGAGTAAAGTCCAACTGGTGCTTGGGAATTCCTTGTTCAAGACCGTAGCTTACCACATCGACATACTGTTCTGGCTTGTCGCGTTCTACCTTGAACACCTTTCCAGGGAATATGATGTAATGGATGCAATTGTCCTTGAAATCAGCGTACCAATGTCCGTTCTTGGTGTCCAAAGACCTGCTCAGCTCATCGGCGACTTCTTCAGCCTGTTCATCAGCGATCTCGACAGTGTGCAGTGTCCATATAGTAAGGTGGGGCGTCTGGTCGTCAGGGGTCACTTTCTCCACATCGGTCCTGACTATCTTGACTTTCTTCAGAACATCCTTGTTTTCCAGGCTTTCCTCGATTATCACGCCTTTGAACATTCTACATCTCTTCCGGAGGCACTATGCCGAGCACCTTCAGGCCGTTGTATATGACTTGCCTTGCGCAGTCGCAGAGCAACAACCTGGCGTTCGAAAGGTCCTTTGTCTCTGCGGTCAGTATCGGGCATTGCTGGTAGAACTCGTTGTAGCAGTGCGCCAATCTTAGCAAGTATTGGGCCAACACGTGCGGCTTGTTCTCCAGAGTCATTCCCGTGACCATATCCGGATATTGGCCGAGTAATGTGACTAGTTCATGTTCTTTTGCGGTTTTCAGGATAGAAAGGTCGGATTTGGCGTCAGGCAGGTTGCCCGCGTCAGCCGCTTTTCGTAGCACGCTGCATGCCCTCGCGTGCGTGTACTGCACGTAGGGTCCGGTGTCTCCTTCGAAATCCAAAACGCGATCCCAATCGAATATGACGTCCTTCTGGCGGTCGTTCATCAGGTAGCCGAAGATCACAGCGGCAATGCCGACCTGCTCCGCCACTTTCTCCTTGTCCTTCAACGAAGGGTTCTTCTTCTCGATGATCTGGGCCGCAAGTGCCGCCGCATTGTCGAAGACCTGTTCCAGAAGCACCATCCTTCCCGCGCGCGTTGACATCTTGCCCTCTGGCAACCGCAAAAGACCGAACTTGACGTGTTCCAACGCAGAGGGTGGGAATCCCATCCTTGATGCCACGTCGAACACTTGTTTGAAGTGCAATGACTGGTCGTGGTTGACCACGTAGAGTATCTTTGTCGGATTGTATGTCTCGAAGCGGTACTTTATCGCGGTCAAGTCCCGCAATGCGTAGGTTGTCGCGCCGTCGCTCTTCTTGGCTATGAAAGGGGGCAATCCTTCCACCTTGACGATCAGGCATCCCTGGTCCTCTTCCAGTATGCCCATGTCCTTTAGTGAATCGATGACCGGCTCCATCTTGTCGTTGTAGAACGACTCGCCGTTGAAGGAATCGAATTTTATGTCGAAGCGTTCGTACATCCTGTGATAGTATGCCAGGTTTGCTTCCCGGAAGCGCTGCCACAATTCTTGGGCCTCGGCATCGCCGTCTTCCAGGTTCTTGAACCAGGCCATCGCTTCCTTGTGCATATCGGGATTGTCCTTCTCTTCCTTGTGCCACCTGACGTAGAGTTCGAGCAGGTAGCTTACCGGATTCTTGGCGAATAACTCCTCATCTCCCCATTTCTTCCAGGCGGCCATCAAGGAGCCGAACTGCGTGCCCCAGTCCCCGATGTGGTTGATGGAGACGACTTTATGGCCCGCGCACGCGTATGCGTTTGCGAGACTGTGGCCGATGACCGTGCTCGCGATGTGGCCCACGTGCATGGGCTTGCCCACGTTCGGGCCGCTGTAGTCTATGACTATTGTCGCCTTGCAGTCCCTTTTGCAGCCATATTCCGCGCCTTCTGAACAGACTTTCGAAAGCACTTCCTTCGCCATATCGGCCTTGTTGAGATAGAAATTGACGTAAGGACCTGTTGCTTTCGCGTCAGCCAACCAGGATGGCCTTCCCGTGATCAATGCCGCGGCGAGTTCCTGCGCTATGGTTGCAGGAGCTTTCTTCTTCTCTTTCGCGAGCGGGAAGCATGGGAAGGAATAATCCCCGAGATCGGATGATGGGGGTACTTCCAGCACGCCTGAAGCGCCGTGCTTCTCAAGCAGTTTCGCTATCTCCTCTTTGAAGTCCATTGCCTGTGCGTCGGGGCGTCGATATTTAAGCGTTATCGCTGGATTGATGGTTATTCCGTTTCACAAAACATATAAATAGAGTGACTTCGCATTTTACCTATGATTGTCGCTCTTGAAATTGTGGTTGGTGGTGAGCAAGGTAAGAACTGGATCAGGGATAGGTTTCCCGCAAACAGCAATTATCCAATGGTCTGTAGGAACCCCAACTGTTATGCTCCTTTAGGTATATTCCATTCAGACCCTATTTCTGAAGCTGCTTTTTTTGAGGACGGGGTGTCTAGGAGAGGTGATTCGACATCAGTTACCTGTCCTAACTGCGAGACAAAACATGATTACACCAGATATGTGAACGAACATTTTGATGGGACTGATGAACTGCCAACAGAAGCAAGGATCACCCTGGAGGAAATGCCCAGACTTCTCAGAGCAGGTGTTACGCGTTTTCCACGTCCGCAGAAGCAAGCGTGATTTTTCCGCTGGATTTATATCGGAAAAGGCCATTGGAGCTTTATGGCGAAACTGGAGAACTTCGTTTTCGAGC
>CAYSVV010000056.1:0-4947 GCA_964434695.1 uncultured Methanosarcinales archaeon | reverse complement strand
TCGCCTTTTCAGGGCTGGCTCGCTTCGCCAATTCTCTTTTGACGTCATCCGATTTCATCAAACCGGACAAAACGATTCTTGTTTAACTACCTTGCCCAGGGGCAACTCAATACTGTTATTCCATCGCCCGAGCAGCTTCCTGTCCATGCATAACCCGTGGTAGTCCGATCCGTAGGTTATTATGAGTCCTTTCTCGATGGCGTAGGCCCGAAAGAAATCATTGCGCAAGCCGGCGTGCGGCTGGATCTCGATGCCGTCCAGCCCCTTCCTGACCAATGAATCGAGCTCGTTTACGTGCTTCACGTCCTTGAATGGGTGAGCCAGAATCGCCACGCCTCCCGCGGCATGGATGGCGTCTATCGCCTCTTTGCTGCGCGCCGAGGGCATCTCGCGGGTCTTCTCGCCAGGACCGTCGTTCTTCATATAGTTGTTGTTCACCCAAGAGAGGTCCGCGGACGAGTTCTGCCGCAGGAAGTATTCCCTACAATCCGGGTCCTCCCAGAGAGTCAACGTTATGTTCCACTTGCCCAGGCGACTCCTAGGGAAATGCTCCCTGACCTTCTCTATCGTTATCGGCACGCCCACGTCACGAAGGTTCTTGCACCTCTCGGCAGACCGATTGTACTGGTAGCCTCGCGAGCGTTCGAGGAACGCCGCGAACTCGCCGGTGCGCTGGACGCCCAGGCCGAGGATGTGGTATTTCGGCGTGGTGACCTCGACGCCTGGAATGAGAACGATGTTCCGCATATGCGCTTCCCTGCTCGCCTCGAACAACCCCTCCATCGAGTCGTGGTCGGTGAGAGCCATCGCATCGAGTCCGACAAACGCCGCGTTCCTGACCAAAGTCCTGGGGCTGTCGGTGCCGTCGCTGTATATGCTGTGCGTGTGAAGGTCTACGTATGCCATAACGAATTAAACACGGCAGAAACAATTATATATTCCTGATATAAATTATATCATTGATATAATATGAAGCGGAAAATCATCGCCCAGGCAGGAAAGGCCAACACCATAACCTTACCCATAGACTGGGTGCGCGAGAACGGCCTGAAGGCAGGAAGCGAGGTGGACGTGCAGGCGGTGGAAAGATCCCTCGTCATAAACGCCCAGGGATCCGTGGCCAGGAAGAAAGCCAGCGTAAACGCGGACGGCCTCACGACTCGATCCATCCGGCTGATGATAAACGCGCTCTACGCCCGAGGAGTCGACGAGATACAAGTCGTGTCACGCAAGGACATCTCAGGAATGCTCGTCGAGGACCTAAGCCAGAACATAGGTTTCGCATTGGTCGGAAGGGACGGCGACGCCTACACAATACGGGACGTGAGCGGCGCTGATTATTCTGATTTGGACAGCATATACCGTCACACTTTCCAGACCATAATACGATTCGCCAAGGACGCCGCCTTGGACATGTTCGGCCCGCGCGAGCAGACCCTAGACGGGCTGAAAGCCCGGGACCTGGAAGTCAACAAGCTCTCGCTCTTCCTGCAACGCGCGGTCGCCAAGATGGCGCACCCGGACAACGTGCAGGGCAAGGTGATGTTCGCCGCCGCGTTCCAACTCGAGAAGATAGGCGACGAGGTCGAAAGATCCTGGCGCCACGCGATAACGAAAAAGCCGAGAAAGGAACTGAAGAAAGTCGCGGAACAGGCCATAACCACGTTGGAAGCGGCATTCTCCCTGCAAAACGACAGAAGGAAGATAGACGACATCTACAAACTTAGAGACAAGACACGGCAGTCCTGGCTCGCGCTGAAACAGGACGCGAGCACATTATCCTGCGGCCGGCACCTGGTGGCATTGAGCGAAGAAGCCGGCGACCTCACCATAGTCACGCTGATGAGAATGCCTAGAAAATAAATGCGGGGGACGTGATTCGAACACGCGAAGGCACACCGCCAACCTTTTTGCTAACGCAAAAAGCTTGACCAAAAAAAAGCACGATAAAGAAATGCGGGGGACGTGATTCGAACACGCGAAGGCACTAAGCCACTGGCTCCTGAAGCCAGCCCGTTTGACCGCTCCGGCACCCCCGCAGGGTGTGGATTCTGGCGGCCTAGGGCTGTTTATAAGCTTTTGCGAGGGCGTGACGTTCCACTTCAACGTGGGCAGTCTCGTCGCCCGCCGCCATTATCACCGAAGCCAGCGCGCGGAAAGGCCAGTCCGGCAAAGGAGTCTCGCCGCTGATGTGTATGCGAAGCCTGTAGGCAGGAGCGATGTTGTGGAAACGCAATTCCTCGACTGATGCGTTGCCGATACTTTCCTGCGCCACGTAATCCTTGACGGATTCGGCCGCGCCCTTGTCGCGGAATATCAGCACGTGTTCCGCTTTCCTCTCCGGGAAATATGTCGCCGCAATATCGCTTAGATTTTCTACCATATTTTCGCCTTCCTGAATCTAGTTCTTATCGACTTATATTGATTTACCGACTGCAAAAGGTAATCCGCGCGCACCCTCCCAGCGCCGTATTCATCCTGGGGGCCGAGCTTCTGCGCGCTGGCCTTGATCGCGTTCTCTATGTTCGACACGCCCATTGAAATCCCGAGCAACGCGCAACCGCAACAAATCGGTGATGCCATCGAAGTTCCAGAAAGCGAAGCGTAGCCGCCGGGCACGCAGCTGGTGACGTCGACGCCGGGCGCGCTGATATCGACAGACTCGTCGACGTTGCTGAAATACGCGTGATTATTGCCCATATCCACCGCGGCGACGCTCGTCACCCCGTCATACGCCGCAGGGTAGCTCTTTCCCTTGCCATCGTTGCCTGCCGCGGCGAAAAGCGCGATGCCCTGGCCAAGAGCGGCCGAGACCAGCTCTTCCTCAAGAGGAGAAGGAGCAGGACTGCCAAGGCTCATATTGATCGCGTCAGGCTGCTTGTTTATCGCCCAGTCAAGTGCCATCGCGACAGAGGTCTCGTCGCCGATGCCGTTGTCATCCAATGCCTTGGCTATATACAAAGATGTTCCCGGCGCGATGCCGACAGTCTCACCTGCTATCAGGCCAGCGACGTGCGTGCCGTGGCCAGCGCCGTCGTGGCATCCAGGAGCATCATCTATCCCGTTGTAGGCATCGGCTATCTTGCCCCGGAGCTCATCGTGAGATTCGTCACAGCCGGTGTCCACTACCCCGACGCGCGTGGATTCTCCCTTGCTATACTCCTGAGCTATGTCTGCCCCTACCTGGGCGATATGGAAAAGGTCGGATAATTCCGACGTCGCGCAAATGCGCTTGTTCGCGAAACCCGGGACGCAGACCGGCCGCGGCCTCCAGTATTTTATCACGCAGGGCAGGCGCACGTCATCCGCGTCCGCCAGGATGAAGCTCGCGTTCCTCAACGGGCGCACCCGGTCGGCGTACTTGCCGATACTATAGCCCAGGTCACGCCGCTCATCATAGCAACGGCTGCGCACCGCGAGAATCAGGGTATTCCTGCGTTTCGGTTTCAGAAAGGACGCCATTTCGTGGACGTCCTTTTTCGCCTCGTAGATCTTGCTCTCGAACCAGCGGTTCACCCTTGCCTCGAACCTATCCAGGAAGTCTGCCATTCATAGAAATATGACAATAACTTAAATGCCGCTTCCGACGGAAAACATGAAAGACAAGCGGTTTTCCCGACGGAAGTCCGGATTCCGCGTAGGATCCGTGTCCTGTCCAGGGTATTCCGAAGAACCTGTGGAAATCCCAAGCGATGCTGCATCACAATATTCCATAAAAAGAACGTTCGTCACTCCGTAGGAATGCGCATACGCAGGATAGGTCTGCACAACATCCGAAGCTATCGGGACGCCACCCTAGAGCTGCCGGATGGCGTCGTGCTTCTAGCAGGAGATATCGGAGCAGGAAAGAGCACTGTCCTCCAGGCGACGGAATTCGCGCTCTTCGGGATCCAACGCTCGGAATCGTCCGGAGCAGCGCTTTTGAGGCACGGCGAGAACAACGGGTGGGTATCGCTCGTCTTCGAAAAGGGAAACAGCAGCATCGAGCTGGTACGCACGCTGAAAAGACAATCAGGCACAGTCACCCAGGACAGCGGATACATAATGCGCGACGGGGTACGAGAGGACTGCTCAGCCACCGAACTCAAGTCCAGGGTGCTTGAGATCCTCGGCTATCCCGCGGAGTTGGTAAACAAGGGCAAGAGCCTGCTTTTCCGCTACACAGTATACACTCCCCAGGAAGAGATGCGGCGCATCCTGGAGGAAAGCAGCCAGGAAAGGCTGATGACCCTGCGACGGCTGTTCGGCATCGACAAGTACGAGCGCATAGCCACCAACGCCAAGCTAATATCACAATCATTGCGCGAGCGTTCCAAGGAACTCGACGGCAGAGTAGCCGGCCTCGCGAAGAGCGAAGGCGAGCGCGTGATTCTGCTCGAGGAATCCGACAGGCTGAAATTGGAATCAGAAAGGCTCGCCCCCATACTCGTGCAATGCCGCGATGCCGTGGATCTGGCACGCGCAAAACTCGCGTCAAAGGAAGCGGCCATCCTGGAAACCGCGAAGGTAAGAAGCGAACTCGCCACGGCCACGGCAAGGTCACAATTGTTCGAGCGACAGCTGGTCGCCACGAGAAGCGAGGTGGAACTTCTGAGGAAGAGCGTTCCCGCAGAACGAAGGGAGATGATGCCTGACCTGGACGCTCTGGCCAGGAGAAGGAACGAACTCGAGATTATCGCGCGGAAAGCAGAGACCGACATTGCCGAGAGCAGGGCAAAGGCGTCGGAAGCGAACGCGCTATTGGGAGTGAGCGAAAGGGCGGTGCAGTCCATCGAGACGCTGGAAGATTGCCCGACCTGCAAGCAGAAAGTCCCTCATGAGCACAAGGCAAGGATAGCCGCGGAACAGAAAGACACCCGACGGCAGATGATGGAACGCAGGGATGAGAACGAACAGAAAGCTCTCGTGTTCGAAAGGCGCAGGCAATCAGCGTTGAATGACATCGAG
>CAYSVV010000055.1:0-4958 GCA_964434695.1 uncultured Methanosarcinales archaeon | reverse complement strand
ACGGGTTGGTTCTTCGCGTCGAAATAGACAGTGAAAGGCAGCACTCCGAGCATCAGGTGCACGTGATCCGCCATGGCGTGCCAGGGAACGGCCAGGGGCTTGCCTGTGATGTGTTCCAGCGAGGTTATTTCCCCTCCGTCAGGCCGAATCGTTACGTATTGGTCGGCGTGCCCGAGAAACCTGCCGCTGTCTTTGTTGCTGCCCGGGGCTGGCGCCGAAGACGGACGGACTATGGTCGTGCCGTGTCCTTCAATCCGATAGGAATCTCGAAGCTGATCAAGGGCAGTGCTGAGATATCTGGTCGCTCCGCTGTCCGTGAAGCTCACGAAATGGAAGTATATTGACATCACTTTGGAGTGGTTTCATTTATATATAATAGTTGCGCGAACATCAATCTACATCGTAAATATCCTGTTTTCAATCGCGAAAACGTTATAACTGCCGGAGACTGGCACCGGTTTTAATGAGGCATTGCGTAGAGGCACAACAGTTCGACCCCGAGCTCCTGCGCCACATATTCTCCAACACGAACCGTCTCAAGAAATACAAACAGGATGAAAAAGCATTGAAGGGCAAGACGATAATAACGCTCTTCTACGAGCCAAGCACCAGGACAAGGCTGAGCTTCGAATCCGCGGCGTATAACCTGGGGGCCAACGTGCTTAGCACAGAGAACGCAAAGGAATTCTCTTCTGCAGTCAAAGGCGAAACTCTGGAAGACACGATACGCGTGATTTCGGGCTATGGTCATGCCATAGTGATGCGCCATACCGACGAGGGCGCTGCAGCAAGGGCTGCCATGATCAGCGAAGTGCCAGTGATAAACGCGGGCGACGGGCCAGGACAGCATCCTACTCAGGCCTTGCTGGACATGTACACCATATTCGAGCAGCTCGGGAGGCTGGACAACCTCCACATCGCGATGGTGGGCGACTTGAGGCGCAGCAGGGTGGTCCGATCATTGTCCTATCTTCTTGCGAAATACCCTGAAAATCGCATGACTTTTGTCACTTCCCCTGAGCTGAGGATAAGAAAGGACATCAAGGACTACCTGTGCCGCCACAACTTGGAATACCGGGAGATTGGGGATTTAGAAGAAGTCCTCCCATTCGCCGATGTCGTGTACATGACTCGCCTGCAGGACGAGAGGAAGGACGACCAAGGCAATGATCTGCCGGCAAAATACGACGCGGCCATGTCCATCGACGAAGAAAAGCTCAGCAAGATGAGACGTGACGCTATGCTCATTCACCCCTTGCCAAAAAGGGGCGAGATAGCGTTGTCCATAGACACCGAGCGCAGCGACCCTAGGGTGGCGTACTTCCGCCAGGCGCACAACGGGCTTTACGTCAGGATGGCGCTCCTCGAGCTGCTCGTGTCCGACAGGACGTCCAAACAGGTCGCCGAGATGCTAACTTGGCCCAAAATAGAATAAATAACCACTGAACAGTGGTTTCTTTCGTAATGTTTATATGTTTGGGCGGGATTATTATGGTGGGGGAGATATGGGAATATTCGGACCTGATCCTGAGTACAAGCACCTACGGGCGATGTATCCAGCTGGAGACTATCGTCGGATACATGTGGATCCTATGATGGGCAATCTTGATGGTGGTGCTGGACAAATGGGCATTCATAAGCTCGTCAGTGAAGAAGAAGGGCGATTCTACTCTTCTGGTCTGTATGATGAACTAAGACATCTTTTTCTTGAACAATGTATAGAAATCGGAAACTCAGTAGTCGGCACAGGATGGACGAATGGATGAACGCCAGCGGCAGGTGCGGCAAACAGCGGTTTGCGGACCGTGCCTTGTAGTTCCTTCGGAACGCCAGCGGCAGGCGGGCGAAAACTTTGTTTTCGAGCCTGCGCTGTCGGTTCGCTTTGCTCGCCGCCAGCGGCAGGATTTGAACCTGCAATCCCGTAAGGGAGCGGTTTGCTCTCATCGCCGCTTCTCACGGACGACGTTCAAGACCGCCGCACTACCAGGTTATGCGACGCTGGCATTATGTCATTATTCTGTGCTGCGTCGCGCCCAGAAAAGCTTATGCTTTTCGGTGGATGCGACGCTGGCATTATGTTACTTGTATGCCACTCCATCCGCTCCCCTTAAAACGGTTTCGGCTTCCATAAGCTTTATACACCCTGAACTACCCTTGGAGGCGGTGGGTCATGAGTGAAGTTTCCAGTGCTGAAAAGCCAGAATTGCCGGAACAAAAGCCGGACAGCAGGGCGATGCGTTTTCTGCCGCCCAGAACCATTATGCACGTGCCCGCTCACAAGCACACCCACACTCGGCTTCCCAAAATTCCTGATTTCATCGGGTCGAAAGACGACACCCAGGTCTGCGTGCTGCCCGCTTACAATGCGGTGTGCACTTCAAACACGACTCATGGTGGTGCCTTGCAAAGATTCGCCGAACACAAAGGCATACCCTCGCAGGAATTGGCCCTTTGTTCCGTGTGCGGATTCAACAAGTCAGGACGTCTTATTCTCAGAAGGGATTCTAATAGCATGGACGTCATGCTGGACGCGAGGGAAATAACCCTTCCTTTCTGGAATGACGCCTATTTCCTCGACGAGGAGGGCACGCGCGACGAACTCCGCGCCCATGGCTTGCTTTACCTCATCGAACCTCCCGCACGAAACCTCGAGGAGATGGCAAAACTGATCAAGGACAGGGAGAAAAAGATCGCGGGAGGGCCTGAAGTCTATCATTACAACATCCGCGACGGCGCGAGGTTGCTGTCTCTCGGAACCATAGACTCATTGATCGCGAAACCCGAAGAAAGCAAACCCGCGCTGGAGGAAATATTGTCATTCATAACCGGCCGTGGGACCAATGGAAAGGTCCAACTGCGGCTTTTCAACGCAGATTACAACCACGAAAGACTTGAATCTGTCGTCAAGCAAATGCCGGATTTCCATTCCATAGCGTCTTTCCTTCAAACGCACATAATCGACCCGACATTGAAAGAAGGCACCGAGGAGCACACGCGCGCTCTGTACTCCGCGGTCACGGGCGAGCACAACGAGGAAGAGGAGCTGCTGGGGATAAACGCGGAATTGCGCAAGATACGGTGGCAGCCCGGCGCGACGATGTACTCGGGAATGCCTGTCTTCGACAGCAAGACGTCGTCAAAGATAAGGGGAATAATAAAGAATCTGAGCGAATTGCATTCCCCTGACACCATAAACGTAGGCAACGTATTCGGGCGCGGCTCGTCAAGGCCATCCTGGGCTCCCAGAAGGGAGGTCTATCTGGTCGAGATGGTGAAGGGAGACAAGCCCGAAGTCTGCATAGTCCGACGGCTGGAATACGACACGGTCGATTATATCGTTCATAACGGACTCAAACCAGAGGAAGCAGAGTACCGCGCGGGATCTTTCGTCTGCGAACGCGCCAGGATGCGCGAGATGGGCAGCTGGCTGGTGACACAACGAGAGGATCATTATGATTTCTGCTTCGACGACAACACAGATGGCCCCATGGCCACCGCGCATTATACTTCAAGGCCGTATGTACACGGCATAGCCACGGACAAGATAACGCCGTCTTTGCTGGAAGACGATTCTCACTTCAAGGACGCGGCGTTCTACATCCTGGGCAGGATACTGGCGGCATCGCTGGTCCTGAAAAGGCAGGATCCGGGTAACCAGTACCTGGGTTTCGACGGCGATGAATGCATACAGCTGGACGAGGATGGCAGGCCGGCCTCTTTCCGGTTCATAGACTTCACAGGCTGCTTCCAGGACGAGTCATTGGATTATAAAGGGCCTTTATTGCGCCATCTGGATATACTGAGGAACACTTTCCACGGAAACACTTATCTTTCCGAGAAGAAGGGACTCCTGATAGCTTCCTGCGTCGAGTATTTCCGTCAGCTGAAGAACCGTTACCTCGAGTTCGCGGACAAATTCTGGGATATAATGACGCCTGCGCCCAGCGAGGATGTTTATTTCACGCAAAGGCACGACGGTATCCATTCTCCCCGATGGCGCGCGGGAAGAGCCATGGAACTGTTCACGAACACTTCCCACGACGAGATATACCGCCTGCTGCAAAAAAATATCTAGATCAGATAGAACAAAAGCCCGATCAATCCCGCCACAAACGCGTAAATCAGGCAAGGAACTATCGTCGTTCGGATTATGTCGCCTTCTCTCGCGCTGACTCCCGCGGCCGCGCTGGCCGCGATCACGTTGTGCACGGCTATCATGTTGCCTACGGCCCCTCCGACGCTCTGTAGCGCGAGGACAAGCACGACAGGTATGCCGAGGGCCAGGGCGCTTTCGAGCTGCACAGGGCCGAACAACAGGTTGCTCACGGTGTTGCTGCCGGCTATGAACGATCCCAGCGTTCCTATGAACGGGGATATCATCAAATACAATTTGGATCCGAGCAACGATGCCGATTGCGCGATCGCGCCAGGCATCGAAGGCAAGCCGACGGTGTTCTTTGACGTCGCGAGAAGAATCTGGACGGTCGCCACAGCGGCCATGAGCGCGACGAAGGGCATCTTCAGGCGCAAATAGGCGGACTCGGCCTCATTCGCCAAGTCTTTCATCCTCAGGCTGTATATCCAAACAGCCACAGCGCAACCCACAAGGAACACGGCGCCGGGTGAGTAAAGGAATTGCCAGCTCCAGGAATCCGCGCCAAGAGGTATCATTATGGATATGCTTTGCAGCCACGCCTTGAACGGGAGTGAGTCCAAGCGCGAGATGATAAGCAAGCCGGCGACAAGGGCATATGGCATAAGTGAGGATATCGGGCCGACAATCCTCTTGTGGGAGTGTGGGATGTGTGCGCCTTTCCAGGACGCGTCCCATCTAGACGGGAATCTCCATTTATTCTTCGGGACCAGTATGCCCATCTTGGCCGCGGCTATCGCGAGAACCAATCCTATGGCCGCGCCGAGTATTGTCGCGAGTTCAGGACCCATGGTCCAGGCAATGG
>CAYSVV010000054.1:0-5115 GCA_964434695.1 uncultured Methanosarcinales archaeon | reverse complement strand
AGTATATACCGAAAGAACTCCATTAGTATATGTAGGTTTTCCGGGTAATCCGGAGGAGGCCTGACATGATACCAAAGAAGGATCTGGTGATTTTGAGCCATCTGCGCTCCAACGCGCGCATGGGGCTGACGCAGATGAGCCGCTCGAGCAGGGTGCCTGTCTCGACAATACACGACCGGATAAAGCAGTTCGGGCAGAGCTATGTCCACCGCAGCACCGCATTGCTGAATTTCGCCGCCCTGGGCTTCGGCACCCGGGTCAGCCTGTTGCTGAGAGTACATTCCAAGGACAAGGATGCGTTGAGGGAGCACTTGGCTCGATCGCCTAGCGTGAACTCGCTGTTCAAGATAAACAACGGCTTTGACTACTTCGCCGACTGCGTGTTTCGAAGCATGCGCGACCTGGAGGACTTTGTCGATGGCATCGAGCGCCAGTATGATATCAAGGCAAAGCAGGTGCATTTCATAATCGATGACATAAAACGGGAGTCCTTCCTCAGCGACCCTCAATTGATAGAGATTTTCATCCAGGGAACAGCGTCGTGATGTCGTCGGAGCCATAGATAAGCTTAAATATCGCCCGAACGATGTCATCGCAACCGAGAGGTGTTGTAAAAATGAATAAAAAAGGTCAAGGCATCTCAATCAACGTGATAATAGTGGCGGCTGTCGCCCTGCTGGTGCTTGTCGTGCTCAGCGTTATCTTCCTGGGCAGGTTCGGCGTCTTCAGCCAGAAGACAGTCAGCTGCGAAGGCCAGGGCGGTTCCTGCGTGGTCGGCCCGTGCCCTGGTGGATTAAGGGCCTATGATATTTGGGTCTGCCCTAACACGCCAACAGGAGCGACACAGACATGTTGCATCGTAGGCGAGTAAAAGGCGTCCAGATGTCCATGGAGGTCATCGTAGGCGCGGCGCTAGTCCTGCTTGTGCTTGTCGTCCTGTCGATGATACTTCTCAACCGCGCTGGAGTCTTCAGCAAGGGACTCAGCGCCTGCAATGGTGTCTGCGTGAAACTTGGCGAGAAATGCCCTGTCAACCAGGCGCCTGTGCCCACGGCTAACTGCAAGGACGCGAGCGGCCAGGTCATTGAGGACGGCGCGTGTTGCGTGGCCGTAGGATAAAATGAATCGGCGCGGCGAAATCGAGACGAAACACATGGTCGCTCTTATTCTTGTGTTAGCTCTCGTGCTGATTTTCATGTTCGTCATTTTTAGGATGTTGGGGAGGACTGCTTGAAGGCCGAACTGAGTATGGGTTACGTTGCGGCCATAACTCTGGTGCTGGTCGCCGCCCTGGTGCTTTTCCCAGTGTGGGGTAGCATATCGAGCACGTCCGAGTAGGTTGCCGAGCGCGGAAAGTGCGAGGCGACTGTGCTCGCGGCGCATCTCGCGCCGGATTCGCCCCTGGCAAACCGCCCTATAATAGACATTGACTGTCCCACGCAGCACATCACCATAAAGAAAGACGGCGCTTATTTCTATAGTCTCAAGTCCCGGGAGCCCAAGCGATACCTTTCGTTGAACGACATCCGCGGTAGGCTCAGGATAAAAGGTATCGGCAATCCTTCCAACCAGGAGATTCTCACTGAGATGGCCTATTATGTGCTGGCCAATGAGGCGACCAGCTGCTGGAACGCTTTCGGCAAGGGTCTGGACCCTTTCAAGTCCGGGATTTTCCTGCCCGAATCCGTATGCGTTGTCTGCTCCGAGGTCTCTTTTGATTCATCTTATGTTGATGCGCTTAGAAAGACGGGCTTCAACGACCTTTATCTCAAGAACTTCGTGGATTATCTGAAGGTCAACAAGTACAACGACAAGATGTCCTATTGGGACTTTCTGACGCCTGTCTCCGGCGAGTCCTATCTTGTCGGTGGACGTCTGGATGCGCCGACAGGCATACGTTCATCCTGGATAGATATCGACGGCAATACCATTGTGGTGTTATCGAGTCTGCAGGCCGGCGTGCTCGCGCGTGTGACTGGCACAGTGTCAGAACAACAGTCCTTGGTTGACTGGTACAACTATGATTCATATTTGGACAGCGGCGAGAGTTTGCCCACCTGTGAGGTACTTTACTGATGGTGGAGCAGAAGGTCGTCGTGCTTTTGCTCGGACTTGTCTTTATCGTGGTTGTCCTAGGTGCGTTAATGATAAGTAGGGACGTCTCGATAAAGGCCGGCGACACCCAGCTCTGCGCCCAGAGCGTGCGTGAGCACGCATTGGGCAAGAAAATAAGTCCTTCCACTCCAACCGACCTGTTGTGCACGACCCGTGAAGTGGTTGTTAAGTCAGGCGAGAGCGAGATGCAGAAGAAAACCATCGCTGATGAGATGGCCTCCTGTTGGGGAGTCTTCGGGGAAGGGCAGCTCAAACTTTTCGACATTGAGTCAGGGGATTATTGCGCGGTATGTTCACGTATGGAATTCAATAAGCCCACTACGCTTTATGATTTTTCCAGATATCTTATGACCAACAAGCGTCCCAATGGAGAGACTTACTACTCCTACCTTTTCGCATCCAACGATGTTCTGGCCGTATCGTCGAAATTCGCCGAGAGCGGGTTGCAGGGCCGGGATACATTGTCGACAGAAAAGCCGCTGGCCGTTGTTTATGTCGCTTCCAAGGATGTCAGCCTATGGACATCAAGTGCGGCTAAAGTCGCGGGTGCCGGTTGCGTCCTGGCCACCGCTTCTTTGACCGTGCTGACTGGAGGCCTGGGTTGGCCTAGTTTGTTGTTCTGTGGTGCATCAGGTGCAGTTTCGGGTTACGCCGCCGGGCCCTATTTCGCGGAAGAGGACTACCAGGCGCAGATAGTGCTTTGGCCCTATGATGAAATCAGCAAGCTGCCCTGCGCCAAGCTCGAAGGCCGCGACGCCGCCATGGGCTTTGTTGATTAGTCAAGTTTATATTATATCAAGGATAGGTTAATCCATGTCAGAACCACAAAACCGCGTGATGAATATCATCTGGGTGTTGATAGTTATGCTAGTGGTTATCGGCCTGATTTTCGTCTTCAGGGAAAAAGCGTATGAAGTAGTCGCGTCCCTTGGAGGGGCATTCGGATGAGCGACGCGATGAAGCAGGTCGGCTATATGGTTCTGGCTGTTCTGGTCCTGATAATAATGTTCATGACCTTCCGCCCGCTGCTTGTCCGTGTCTATGATACTGCTGTCAGCGTGATATTCCAGGACAGCGATCCCTGCGCAAATGAAATCCTTTCTGGGCACATAAGTATATGCGAGGTGAAAGTCGGCGGGACGAAAATCCCTCCATTGGACATATACAGCATAAACAAGCCCTATCTGCGGGATTATTACAATGTAGATAAGCCCCCAGTTATCATACGGTTCGACCACGCCATATCCACTGTGGAAGGCGACACCGGCACTGACCTGGACTTCCCCAACGTTTTCATAAATTACTGTTCTTTTCTTGATGTGACCAAGGACAAGCCCTGCGCGCCCGAGAAATTCGACTGGTGCGCTTCAACCAGTGCGCCCTGCGAATTGCGTGATGGCGGCAAGACTTTCGTCATAACCAAGCTGCCTAAGGACAAGGGCTATTATGAGATGGACATATACACCCAGAACAGCGGGCCCCTGGGAAGCACTTTCTTCAGCAAGGATTCCAAGGCCTGGCTTCCGCTGAACCCGGCGACTGCCGTCGTCAAGTTCAACATCACCGGATAGTGTGTTTTTTATACTGGTATTGGCTTTCAGGGTCATGGCCAAAATGAGGAAGAAAGGCGAAATCGATGCGCTAAAGCTAATCGGCACCTTTGTGCTTGTGCTCATTGTGGTCGGGCTTCTTGCCTGGTATGTCGGCGATCGCACCAAGAGGGGCGCTGCAACGGCAGACTCGATTGCCTGCCAGGGCTCCAATGGGCAGTGCATTGCCGCTGATAAGTGCACTGGCATCAAGACCGACATAAAGTGTCCGAAAGCCGGTGAAGTCGAGCAAATATGCTGCGTGGATTTCAACAAGGATATAGCGTAAAATGAAAAGAGGATACGATGCCTGGGCTCTAGTCCAGCTTGCTTTCGTAGCTCTCGTCATAATACTTATCGCGGGCCTGATTTCACGCTTTTTCGTCGGTGGTGTCGACAGCGCGCCTTCCGGCATGCGTACTTCTGTTGCCGAATTGCGCCTTGCCATAGACAAATTCGACGCCAAGGAATATTCTCCACAGAAAATAGCCGAAATGAAAAAGTCCAGCAAAGTGGACAGCGCGTTGGTGCCTGGGTTCTGGGTGGCGGACGATTATGTCGTGGTGGCTTTCGGCAAGGGTGAGTTCGAGGTGAATGATGGTTGCGCCAGCAAGCCAATTAAGAGGAACATGAGATCCTGTCCGTTGAGCGTCAGTTGCCTGTGCGTCTGTATGGAGGAGAGCTGTGATTCTCCCGCCCCGTCCTGTGCGATTTATCCGAGCATCGACAAAATATACACCACTTTGAGCAACGATAATTTTGTGGGTGGCAAGATCGCCGAATATCGAAATATCGTGGTCTATGGCGATTGCGGGTTCAACAAGGCGACCATGCGTCCGGTTTCATTGAAAGTGATCCCGGAAACAGGCGCGGATTCAAAGAAAATTATAGTGATTTCCTGACCATCGCATTTTTAAATCTCCGTCGCGATGTCGCCCCTATGAAAAGAGGTAGACGCGGAGAAGTCAGCGATGAGCTCATTTGGATACTCGGCCAGATTGTTTTCGCGGTCCTGGTGTTCACCGTGCTTTATCTCAGGATAACGACGGTTTTTGAGGGTGGTTCCCTGGCCCAAAGGGCCTATGCTGGTGATATCGGGCTTTTGGCCACTGCCGTGGCCCAGTCCCCAGAACCCATGGTCGTCAAGGAATACATCGCGAAATACGGTACTACTGAATTCAAGGTTTCGCTGAGTCCCGAGGATGTCACCGTGGCGTCCGGCAAGAATGAAGTCCGTTTCTGGGCACTGGCCCCCAAATGGGTGGTGATAAAGGATTCCAGTAAAGAAGTGGCCACCGGCGGCGTCACAATCGTTCGGAGTGGTCAATATGTTTCAATAGGCGAATCCAAAGATTCCTCGCCAGCCTGTCCTCAGTTGGAGACCCAGGATGAGAATGGGCTGTGGAAGAAG
>CAYSVV010000053.1:0-5136 GCA_964434695.1 uncultured Methanosarcinales archaeon | reverse complement strand
ATGCGATGAAGAACGCAGGCATCACCGCTATGAGGATCCACATCATTTTCTCGACTGAACCACTGAATAGGATGATGCGCACAGGAAGCCAACGTCTCGCCATGGCCGCGCCTATGGCCTCGCTGATCAACATCGCGAGGCTGGGTATTATGGCGAGCCAGCGCATAGCACTAGCTCCAGCACCCAGAAACACCGCGAAGGGATCGATGTACTGTGTGGTTATCTTGGCATAGACAGCCTGCAGCGCCTGTATGCGCACGTACCTCTTTGGATTCGTCTCTTTTTTCATTGCTTGTTCATAGCTCGATGATAATTCCCTGCGGTCCTGGGTTGACCAACCGGGCGTTTCCCAGTTTGGCTTCCTTGCCGAAGTTCTCGTGCAGATGCCCGCTTATGGCGAGCACGCAGTTCTTTTGTTTCTTGATGAAATTGGAATAGCTCTTGTTGCCCACGTTCTCCCGCCACAAATGGTCGAGGGCGTTGCCGTAGGGCGGCCCATGGGTGACCAGCACAATCTTGTCGAATCTCGAAAGCACGTCCTTGGCCGCTAGCATGAAACGTTCGAATTCCTTTTCCTTGACCGCGAAACCGCCGCCACCCCAACCCGTGAACCCTATGCCTTTGAAATCGATCACTTTTGCGTGGATAAAGCGAAGATTGTTCTTATGGGAGCAAATCTTGCGGATGACTGCCTCTTCCTCGTGGTTGCCGTGTATCAGATAGACCGGCACCGGAATCTTCGAAAGCCAGTTGATCATCTCATCAAGATGCTGCTCGAACACGGTGAAATCCCCCGCGCACACCACGAGGTCAGGATGCTCTTTCTTCATCATCGCCTCGATGCGGCGCATAAGGGACATATTCTCATGTATGTCGGTGAACGCGAGGAGTTTCATCAGGCTCAAGGCGGAATCCACGTTTATAAACATAACGAGATTATGCCTGCATGGCCTCGTAGTCTTCCAGGACCAACCTATCTAGCTCGTCTTCCTGTCTCGCGATATAGAGCCTGCCATCCCCTATCCTCACGAGATTTTCCGCGAGCGCCTTTCCTGATTTGTCCAGGCGTATGCCCACTATGCTCAAAGTTATTCCTGATGAGCGCGCCTCGCTTGCTGATTGCAAAGTGTCCTGCTCGGGCTTGTCTCCGATTGTCGGCATCGCGTCGGTTATTATCACGAGGTGCTTTGTGGTCGCCTCTTTCGGGAAGAGGTCGATCGCCTTTCGCATCATGCCAACGAAATCGGTCTGGCGTGAGGCCGTGACTCCTCCTATCGCGCGCAGCAGCGGCCATATCTCGTGCGTCGGCGCAACCGCCTCGCGCACATCGCTGCCGAAAACTATGAGCCCCACAGGATCCTTGCGTTCCAAAGCGCGCGCGGCCAACGCTATGCCTGCTTTCTTCGCCATCGCGAGCTTGTCGCCGCGCATGCTGCCTGACGCATCCAGCCCGAAGAGCATGCTTATCTCGCCTTTCGACTGCCTAGGGGCAGACCTCATCTCGTCCCTTCCTATCGAGGACTTTCCGCGACGCAACGCTATCCTGAGACTGTCACGCAAGGACAAATCCCGATATCGATCACCCTTGCGCCAGGGACGCACTTCGCCGTGCTCGCCATAGGGACTCCTGCTCTTGTGCGTGCGTTCTCCACCGCCTTTGTATGGCTCGAGGCGTTCAAGTTCATCGGATAACATGACTAATGTGGCGAAGGATATGCCACGCTCGGCCACGTTGCCTTCCTTGTCGACGAATCCTTCTTCCTGCAGGCGCTGCACGTTCTTACTTATGGAGCCACGCAATTCCTTCTCGAACTCGGGCACGCGCAGGTTGCGCTCCAGCGCGCGGGCATCATAACCGGTGACAAGACGCAGCAGCTTTTCTCCGTAGATTTGTTTAGCGACACTCCAACTGCTGATCAGCTGGGTCATCATTGTATCAGGAGTCAATGGAGCTCCGCGGCTCACCGCTTCGGCCAGCAGCCTGCCGTCATCTATGCGTTTTTTGTCGCCCTGGAGGACAGTATGCATAAGCTTGTCCTCTTCCAGTTGGCTCGCGAGGCTACCTTCTATTGAAGCGATTTCCTCAAGCTCTCCGACTTCACGATCGAGGTCAAAGATCACCACCCCTTGTTTCCGAGAACTCTTCGCTATTCTCTGCGAAGGCCTGCCAGAACTTGGCAAGGAACTGCTCGGGGGTCTGAAGGTATTTCACGCTCGGCTTGAGCGCTATCCTGTGACTGAGAACGGATATTATCGCGTCAAGTACGTCGTGTGGCGTGACTTCCGTCCTTCCTGCCAGGAAGGCGTTGGCCTGCGCGCGTTCATACAATCCTAAAGATACCCTGACGCTGGGCTTGTGTAATATATCCTGGTTCTCGCGCAGCGAGCGCACGAAAGCTATCGTAGCGACCAACAATCCGGGTGGGAAATCGATTTCCATCTTCTCGCCTTTCTCTAGCACGATATCGTTCTCGATGGCAGGAGTGTCAGGATAGGTCATGTGAATGGTGTCGAACCTGTCCATGAAAACATCGCTCAGGCGCTCGGAGGCCGCGCTGTCCTCAGGGTTCATCGTGCCGATGAAGACAAATTCAGCAGGCAAATCAATGGTATGGCTTCCTATGGTTGCCGAACCTTCTTCCAGCACCTGAAGGAGCGCGTTCTGGAGTTTCTCAGGGCAACGGTTGACTTCGTCGAAGAAAAGCACGCCCTGGTTCGCTCGGAATATCTTGCCTGGCACGAATGCCTCGATGCTTGACGGTCCATGCTGCAGCGCCTTCTGTGGGTCTATGTCGCCGATAAGATCCTCGACCGTGAGGTCAGGGCTTCCCTGCACCCTTACAAAGCGCGCGTCGCCCTTGACTGTCTTGGTCTTCTGCTTCTTGGAACGGCAGTCCGGGCATAGCGGATTTTCCGGGCTGCAGTGGTATTGGCAGTCGTTCAGCTTGAGGTCAGGCAGTATCTCTGACACGTTCCTTGCCAATGTCGTTTTTCCAACACCCGGCGGGCCGACTATTATCACGTGCCTTCCCATCAGCAGCGCGCTCGCCAGCTGTCGCTTCGTGCGGTCCTGGCCCTTTATTTTGGTAAAAACCGAGATGGACTTCAGTCCCTTGCGTAATTGCTCTATTATCGCCATTTTCCAGTTGCCGAAAGCCCCATTAATAAAGATGTCGCGTCAATCCGCGAAATTGCCACAGCTAGTGCTCGTCGAACGGCCCGCGGCCCTCGCGCCAGATGCTTATCAACAATGCGAGAAGTACCACCATGGCAGCTGTTATCGCTCCTATGGTCAACGAGCTCACGCCACCCATCTGCGGCCCGATGTTCACCACCAACGCGGCGAACACTATTAGCGCGCTGACCACCAGCGCGTAGCTCAACCGGTTGCTGGACGTGTTGATGTCCTGGCCGAGGTGCTTTATGTCCGTGTCCTCTATGTCGACCGTTATCTTGCCGCGCTTTATCCTGTCCATGACATCCAGGGCATCCTGGCTGAACGAGTTCAATGATTCCTTCAGGCCAAAGAGCCGATGACGTATCGCGCTCGGGGTGAAGGCGCGCCTCAATTCCGCATCCCTGACGTTCTTCAGGCGTTTGAGCGCGTGCTCGCTGATATCAAAGTCAGGTTTTATCATCCGGCAAGTGGCTTCAAGCGTCACGAGCGCCTTGCCCACGAGCACCAAGTCCGCGGGTAGTTTCACGCCGCGCCTTGATGCGCGCTCGAACATAAGATGGAATAGCTGTATCGGCAACGCATGTCCCTTGTCTTCCCATATGCGGAACAGCTCCACCATGTCGGCGCGCAGTCCTGCGGCGTCATATTTGGTGTCCAGCGCGGACCGTTCCAATGCCCTCAATGCCAGCTCAGGATCGTTCAGCGCCAAAGCGGCGTACATTTCCATGCCTCTTTTCTTCAATTCATTGGTGAGCGTGCCGGTTATGCCGAAGTCCAGGAACCCTACCCTATCACCCGGCATCACCATTATGTTGCCCGGATGCAAATCAGCGTGGAAGAAGCGGTGCTCGAACACCATGTCGAGCATAGCGTCGACGAGAGTTGACGCTATTTTCTCGCGGTTATAGTGCTCGGCCTGGCTCAGCTTGATGCCGCGAAGCTCGGTCATCACCAGCACGTGCCTTGACGACTTGATCACCTTGGGCACGCTGACATTGGGATTTTTAGCGAAGTTCTTGGCGGCCTTGGCCAGCGCAGCCGCCTCGGTGTTGAAGTCCAGCTCGCGCAGAGTGTACTTTTCGAATTCCTCGACTATCGCGGGAAGGCCGTATTGCCGAAAACGTTTCTGGCCATCAAGCCGGGCGGCGACGCGTTTCATTATCGCGAGGTCCTGCAGGAACTGCTGCCGCGCTTCAGGCCGTTGGACTTTCACCACCACGAACCCATCTTTGCGTAGTTTCGCCCTGTGCACCTGAGCGACTGACGCGCTTCCCATCGGCTCGTTTTCAAAGCTTGTCAATAATTTCGTGCCCATCTCTTTCATAACGATTGCACGCGCCTGATCGGATGGGAAAGGTTCGACTTTGTCCTGGAGTTGCCGCAGTTCATCCGCTATCTCTATTGAGCACTTGTCAGGACGGAGACTGAGCAGTTGTCCTAGCTTGAGAAAAGCCCCGCCCGCGCGTTCCATCGCGAACCGTATGCTTTTTGGAAAATCGCGTTCAGACGGCGCCTTTGCGCCCACCATCTTGTTCCAGAAAGGCAGGTGTGCCCTTAGTCCGGCATCTACTGCTATGGCCGCGAGTCCGGATTCGCGCAGCGCGCGGACTATCTGGCCTATTCGTTTGACTTCATCGACGATTTCCATCCTCTTTTTCATATCTATTCCTCGTCCTGTGCTTAAATACCTTGCGTGGCTTCTACTATAATTTAGGCAAAACGTATTTTAATCCCTGAGCAAAGGACGCACCCAATGGAGCTGATAATAACCGAGAAACCGTCATCCGCGAAGAAAGTCGCTGATGCATTGGCCGACACAAAAGCATTGAAGAAAGGGGCCAAGGGCGTGCCCTATTATGAGCTCAAGCACAATGGCAAGGACATCGCTGTGGCGAGCGCGGTCGGCCACCTTTATGGTCTTGCCGAAGTCGACAAAAAGAAAGGCCTGAACTATCCTG
>CAYSVV010000052.1:0-5154 GCA_964434695.1 uncultured Methanosarcinales archaeon | reverse complement strand
GGGCAGCAGTATCTTCTTCTTTTTCAGGAGAGTTTTTGCCAACTTGAGCTTGTCTTCTTCGACAAGGCTCTTGCCGACGTCCTTGCCGGTGGATTTCAGGAAGGTGAACATCATCGCCCCGCCTATGAGCACGGCGTCAGCTTTCTTCAGCAGGTTCGTGAGTACTCCTATCTTGTCGCCGACCTTCGCCCCTCCTAGAATCGCGATGAAAGGCCTCTTGTTGGAATGCAACGCCTCTCCCAGCATGCGGATCTCGCGCTCGAGCAACAACCCTGCCGCGGAGGGCAGGAATTTGGTTATGCCTTCTGTCGAAGCGTGAGCGCGATGGGCGGTGCCGAAGGCATCGTTGACGTAGATGTCGGCCAGCGAAGCCAGCTGCCTCGCGAAGCGAGGGTCGTTCTCCTCTTCCTCGGGATGGAAGCGCACGTTCTCCAATAGGATGACGCTGCCTTTCGGCGCGCAGCCCACTGCGGCCCGTATGTCGGTACCGACACAGTCATCCAGCTTGATGACTTTCTTTTTCAAGAGTACTTGCAATCTCTTGGCGACAGGATCCAGGCGAAGAGAATCATCCTCTCCTTTGGGTCTGCCCAGGTGCGTTACTAGAACTACCGCTGCAGCGCCATTGGTGATAAGTGCCTTGAGGGTAGGTATGGCTGCGCGGATCCTGGTATCGTCCTTGACCTTGCCTGCTTTCAGGGGCACATTGAAGTCGACGCGCACCAGAACGCGCTTGCCTTTAACGTCGATATCCTTGAGCGTGCGGATCATTGTTTTGACTCTGGTTCCTTCGTATTTAAGGATTCACTTAACCAACAGCTTGATCACGTCAATCATCCTGTTGGAGTAGCCCCATTCATTGTCATACCAGCCGGCGACGCTCACTAGATTCCCGCCAAGAACAGATGTCTGCAGGGAGTCGAATATGCAACTGTGAGGGTCCTTGATGATGTCTTTGCTCACCAGGGGCTCATCAGTGTAGCGCAGAATGCCCTTGAGGTGGTATTTTGAGACGCTCTCGAAAAGCTTGTTGATGTCATCTTTTGTCGCGGGCTTGCGGACGACACAGGTGAGGCCGACAATGCTTCCATCAGGAGTAGGTACTCGCCAGGCGACCCCGTCGAGCTTGCCCTTCATCTCAGGGATTACTTCCGCCACTGTCTTTGCAGCGCCGGTGGTGGTGGGTACTATGCTTACGGCAGCGGCCCTTGCCCTGCGAAGGTCCTTGTGCGGCGCGTCTACAAGGCGTTGATCTGCGGTGTAGCTGTGCGCCGTTATCATAAAGCCGTGCTCGATGCCGAAGTTGTCGTTCAGCACCTTGACTATCGGAGCAAGGCAGTTCGTTGTGCAGGACGCATTGCTTACGATGTGGTGCTTATTCTTATCATATAGGTGCTCGTTCACACCCTTCACGATGGTGATGTCAGGTCCTTTGCCAGGCGCGCTTATCAGCACTTTCTTGGCTCCAGCGACCAGATGCTTGGCCGCGCCGTCGCGGTCGGTGAAGAATCCAGTGGATTCTACGACAACATCGATCTTGAGTTTCTTCCAGGGCAATTTGGCAGGGTCTTTATCGGCCACTACCCTCACTTCCTTGCCGTTTACCACGATGCTGCTTTCACGGGATTCTATAGTGCCCGGGAACGGCCCGAAAACGCTGTCGTACTTGAGCAGGTGCGCAAGAGTCTTGGTATCGGTGAGGTCGTTAACGGCGACCCATTCAATGTCTTTGTCATTGATGCCTGCCTGCAGAATCTGACGGCCTATTCGGCCGAAACCATTGATGGCTACGCGTATTGTCATGTTGAACTCGCTGTCCCCCTTCATATAAAATCATTAGTCACTATCATATAATGGTGGGGATTTATTTTATTGAACGGATGGGGCTGTGGCATTATGGTGAAAATAGCGTTCTTTGAACTGGAAAAGTGGGAACAGGAACATGTTTTGGCGCAAATGAAGCAAACAGAGCACCGTTTCGTCAACCCCTTGCAGGTAGAGTTCTGCGACAGCCAGCTCACAATCGAGAACGCGGACAACTACGCCGACTGCGATGTGGTGAGCGTGTTCATATTCAGCAAGATAGATGCAGCCTTGCTAGGTAAGCTCAAGGCGGTGAAGCACATCAACACGCAGAGCACTGGCTATGACCACATAGACTTGAAAGCGTGCGCTGAACGGGGAATAACGGTCAGCAACGTGCCTTCCTATGGGGAGAACACGGTTGCCGAGCACGCTTTTGCGCTGATACTCGCGCTCTCGCGAAAGATAGTGTCGAGCGTGGCGCATACGAGAAGAGGAGGGTTCGACACCGGGCCGCAATTCCGCGGCTTCGACCTCAAAGGAAAGACCCTTGGTGTCATCGGAACAGGAAAGATAGGCAAGCACGTCATAAGGATGGCCAAGGGATTCGAGATGGAAGTGATAGCCTATGATGCTTTCCCGGACGAGAACGCCGCGAAAGAGATTGGATATAGCTATGTCGGACTGGACGAACTGCTCGGGAACAGCGACGTGATAACGCTCCACGCTCCGTTGCTGCCGCAGACCACCCATATGATAAACGCGAAGAACATCACCAAGGTGAAAAGAGGGGCAGTTCTCATAAACACCGCCCGCGGCGGCCTGGTCGAGACAAAAGCGATACTCGCAGGAATAGACAGTGGAATACTGTCCGCGGCAGGACTCGATGTTCTTGAAGGCGAAAACGACCTAAAGGACGAGAAGCAACTCCTGCATAAGGATTTCGCCAACGTCGACATAAAGACAATGCTGGAAGAGCACATACTCGCGGAATACGACAACGTGATAATCACGCCCCACAACGCGTTCAACAGCTCGGAAGCATTGAGACGCATACTTGACACGTCCTGCGAGAACATCGATGCGTTCGTGCAACGAAAGCCGCTGAACCTGGTCAAGCCCGCATAAGCTTTTTATCTTGCGATGGTATAGGGGAAGCATGAGCGATATGAAAGTTCTGCCTGCCTTGGAATCGATCGCAAAAAGCGAGATCCCCTCCGCGCGCAGGAAGATGATAGAACTGTTGATGGTAGAAGGAAAGCTGACCACCTATGATCTGCTGTTCCGGCTTCCTGACCTGGGTTATGAAAGCGATGGAAGGGCGATAATGCGCGGCCTCGTGGCGCAAGGCATCGCGGTGGAGCGCAATGGAACGCAGCGTCTAAATTATGTTCCGAGTTGGCCCGCGCGAATCAAGTACTTTCTCGGCGCGCCACTATAGCTTGACCAGTTTGGCGACGAAGAAACCCTCGGTGTCGTTGTCCTGTGGCCATACTCTCAAGGTGTTCGCGACGCGGGGATCGTAGCTTTCACCTTCCCATTCAAGCACGGGCTTGCCGCGGACTATTTTCAAAGTGAATGCGACGCAATCCGCGTCCGCGTGCCTCTTCAGGAAACGGGATACTGCGCCTTCGTCTTCCTCTGGCTCCAAAGAACAGGTGCTGTAGACCAGAGTTCCGCCTTTAGCCAGCATGCTCCACGCGCGTTCGAGCACGTCGGCCTGCAACTTACAACATTTTTGGGTTGCGGAAATACTCCAAGTAAGAAGGGTTCTCAGCGATTTCCTTATGGTGCCGGTGCCGCTGCAGGGCGCGTCCACCAGGATGCTATCGAACTCCATGTTCTTCATCGCGTTCATCTGGGTGACGATGACGTTGCTCACGCCGCAGCGCTGGAGATTTACGCCGAGCGCGGCGAGACGGCCCGAGGTGATATCGTTGGCGACCAGGACTCCTTCATTATTCATCATCGCGGCGAGTTGCGTGGTCTTGCTGCCGGGAGCGGCGCAAATGTCCAGTACGCGCTCGCCTGGTTCTGGCGCGAGAACTTCGGGAGGTATCATCGAAGCGGCTTCCTGGACGTAGTACCAACCGAGAGCGTGCTCAGGGGTATTTCCTATGTCCAAACGGCCTTCCTTGTGCTCCACCCAGAAACCCTCGGCACACCAAGGGATGGGAGTGAAATTCCAATCCTTCAGCGCATCGCGGACCTGCTGGACAGTTGCCTTGAGCGTGTTCACGCGGATACTCTTGCGCAGGAAACAGAGCGAGAAGCGCTTGAGCTCGTCGATGTCGGTGATGCGTGAATAGCGCTCCACCATCGCGTCTTTCCATTCGCGCTTGTCCGCATCAGGAATCGGCTTCGGCATGGGTTTGCGCGACCGGAGCACTATAAGAAATTGACGCCTATATCTTGTGCTGGCTTATGGCCATCACGCGCATGAACGCGAAATCACTCAGCCTGTTAAGAATCTGCGCGAGCTCCTTGAAGCGCTGTTTCTTCTCGTTCTCGTCATAGACCCGCCAGGCTATGCGCTCAATCTCGCGGACGCGTACGCGGAATATGTCCCAATTGCGCGCGGCATCCTCGGTCGGCACATACCAGCCGCTCGTGGTGAACTCCACTGTCTTGCGCAGGCGCTCTATCTCGGACTCCATGGCGTTTATGCGGGTATCGTGGTTGGTTTCGCTGCTCTTCACCAGTGCCACCATCATGTCGGTGAACATCTCGTCGAACCACTCGGGCACGTGCTGCAGCGTATGCGCCGTGGTTTTAAGCAGGTCGAGGCCGCCTAGAAGCTCGATGCGCCAGTCGCCCTTGCTGACGAAACCGTGCGCTCCAAGAGACGTCCGTCCCTGGTCGCCCACTCTTGTCGTGACGTGCTTGTCCGCGTCAGGAAGCGCTGACCCGCCGGTCAGCGTGGTCTCGCCTTCGCTGTGCCTCAATTCCCTTTCTGTCATGACATGCTGCACTTACTGTACGCGCATTGCGGGCAGGTGCTGCATCCCTCCTTGAACTGCATCTTGGAGCCGCACTCAGGGCATTTCTCCTTGCCATTGGTGGAAAGGGCGGCCTTCTTGTATTTTTCGGCCAGTTGCGTCGCGCTCAGGGCAATGCTGTCCGCGCTCTTGTTCACGGTCGAGATGTTGAGCACCTGGTTCTCCATGCTCTGGTCGCGGTAGACCGTGACTCCCTTGCATCCGAGCTTGTAGGCGAGAAGATACCCTGCCTTGACCTCGTCGATCGTGGCGTCCTTCGGGAAGTTTATGGTCTTGCTTATGGCGCTGTCACACCACTCCTGGAAGGCGGCCTGCATCTCAACGTGGCGCGACGGGGGACTATCGTGAGCGG
>CAYSVV010000051.1:0-5266 GCA_964434695.1 uncultured Methanosarcinales archaeon | reverse complement strand
TACAAAATCATTGTTCAGGATAATCCAGTCAATCCCTTCTAAAAAAGCAGAACCCTTCAAGCAATGGCTTGCCCAAGTGGGCTATGAGCGGATTGAGGAGATCGAGAACCCGGAGCTTGGACAAGAACGGATAAAAGAATACTACGAACTCGAGGGATATCCCAAGGAATGGATAGACAAAAGGCTCCGTGGCATAGCCATACGGCAGGAATTGACGGATGAGTGGAAGAATAGGGAGATTAAGACGGAAAAGGAATTCGCGATACTGACAAATGAGATATCAAAAGCTACTTTCGGCAAGACCGTTGCTGAATATAAGGAATTCAAGCGACTGCAAAACAAGAACCAAAACCTTCGGGACCACATGACTGACTGGGAACTAATCCTCACTATGTTCGGCGAAAAGGCGACGACGGACATCACTAAAGCCACGGATTCACAAGGGTTGGAAAAATGCAAGGAATCGGCGAACAAAGGCGGAAACATAGCGAGACGGGCCAAGGAGGATCTTGAGAAGAACATCGGGCGAAGTGTGGTCTCGAAAGACAACTTTCTGCCGAAAAATAAAGAGAAGAAGAGACTGGAGTGACGCCGGTTCACCCTGCCTTCTGCTCGATGACCTTGCGCATCATCCTGACAAAGGCCTCGCAGTTCTGGTGCCAGCGGTCGTACTCCTCGCCTGAGACGCGCGTCTTTTCTCTACGGGTTATGTCCTTCTGCAGCTGGTAGAAGAAAGACAGTATGTCAGGAGCTGTCTTCGGGCAGAGCTTGTGCGCGACTAGTTTCTGCGATATCATGGCGGGTAATTGCTCGGGCAGTCCGGGCATCTCGCCGACGTGCATAAGCGCGGCGTGGGCGGCGTCGATGGCTGCCCAGTAAAGGTCAAGGGATGCCTGCAAAAGGTGTCTTTGGCTGTTCTGGAGCGTCAAAGGAGACCGTGCATAGTACGCCCAGACTGCTTCCTTGGTCGGGCGGATCCTTCCCTGCGCCAGGAGCACCTGCATCGGCTCGATGAACCCGGTGTCGTAAAGAGGAACTCCTTCGCGGAGGACGTTGAGCAGCAAAGGATCGCCGTTGCGTGCGTACTCCCAGAATTGGGTGAGGCGCATGGTGTTTATGTGCAACCGACGGCTGGTCTCGGCCGCGAGACGCTCGACTATCACTCTGTAGGCTGAAATAAGCTCGGGCGTCGCGATGATGGTTAGGTCGTTGACGATCATCAGCACATCGATGTCGTGCTCGTGCACTCCGCCAGGTCCAGCACGCACAGCGCTGCCGAAAAGCACGGCTGCTTTCATGAACTCGCCGATTTCCTTCTCGCATCGCTCGGCGAACTTCAGAGCTATCTCTTGGTCTGCCTCGTGATATTTTGGCAGGTTAGGGTGCGGTCGCTTCTTAATCTCGAATTTCACGACGGATAAGCCGTTCGCGTCTTTTATATACATTTATCACCATTATAAGATAGGGACAGTAGATTGTCCTGTGCCTTTTAATCGAGGTCAATCTTTATAAATCGTCATAGCAAAGGCACAATATGGAAATTTCCATATTTTTCGCAAGACTGTGGGGTTGCTTCTTCCTGATTTTCGGTTTGCTGTTCATCATAACGCAGTATCTTGGGAAAGTGATAGAGATGACCAAGGACAAGGCATTTGTCATCTCTACGGGTTACATCACTATGCTGATGGGATTGGTGACGGTGATTCTCCACAATGTATGGGTCCAGGACTGGGTCGTGGTCATCACGATACTTGGCTGGTCCACCTTGATCAAAGGCATAATGAAAATAGGATTCCCCGAGCAGATACATCGTCAAGCCCAGATGTTCAAGAAGAAACAGATGATCAGCGCAATATTGCTGGCGGTATTGGGCGCGTGGCTGTTTTGGATGAGTTTTAGTTGATTATGTGGCAAAGTTATTAACTGCTTTATGCAGGGCAGGATTATGCGATTGGTGCTGGTCAGCCTTATGGATGATTTCCACAAGAGCTACAGCACTGCGGCATTGTCACAGCCGCCCTTGAGCATAGCGGTATTGCATTCGCTGACCCCGGAAGAGCTGAATCCCGTGCTTTTGGACGAGCAGGTGGATGAAATCAAGCTTGAAGGCGATGTGTTCGCGTTTTCTGTGACCACTCAACTCGCGCGTAAGACCTATCGCATAGCAGATGAGCTTAGAAGCCAGGGAAAGACAGTGATTCTAGGTGGTTACCACGTAACCGTCCTTCCTGATGAAGCGTCCAAACACGCCGACGCCATAATAACCGGCGAGGCAGAGATTGTCTGGCCGAGGATATGCGACGACATAATCTCAGGAGTGCTCGAACCACGCTATTCCGGCGGGCCGACTCCACCTGAAAAAATGCCTCTTATAGACCGCACGGTGTTCAAAGGCAAGAACTACAACATACCGGGCGCGTTGTACGCATCGCGCGGTTGCGTGTTCAACTGCGCGTTCTGCGCGAGCAGTAGGATCTACGGCGGCTACAGGAAAAAGCCGCTCGAGATGCTCGACAAGGAGATAGACGAGATACGCCGCGTACACGGCGACGTGGTGTTGCAGTTCACGGATGATAATCTTCTTGCGGACAGGGCGCATTCGGAGAAGCTATTGGCGCTATTGCGCGAAAAGAAAGCAAGATTCATCTGCCAGATGACCGCTGACCAGCTGTGCAACAAAAACCTCGTTGACTTGGCGGCTGCCAGCGGCTGCAGGGGAGTCGCTGTCGGCATCGAATCCCCTGACGAGGACAATCAGAAGTCGATTAACAAATCTCAGAACCTCAAACAGCCCATAGCCCAAGCGGTCAGATACGCGAACAGGAAAGGGCTGCACGTGGTGGCGTTGCTTATCGTTGGATTGGATCACGACACTCCTGATAGAGTGGAGTCTGCCATAACGCGTTTGCGCGGAATGCCTTTCTCGGCCTACGACCCCGCGATATTGCGGCCGTTGCCCGGCACTCCATTATACGATGCGTACCTTGCCCAGGGCAGGACAATAGAAAACTGGTGGCTAAAAGAGGAGCCGCATCTCAGCAACGCGCTATTGCCGGGTTATCTCCGCGTTTATTTTAGGCACAAGAATTTCTCGGCATTAGCATTGCAGAAGGCGGCCGTCGACACCATACGCCGGTTGAACTTCGCGTCCTGGAGAGATATGGCGAGGATATTATTGATAGGTGCCCGTCGGAGGGATATCGCTTTCGCTCTTCGCGTCATGGCGGGCAGGGTATGGCTCTCAAAGCAGGCGGGGCATTGGATGTCGCTGTTGAACACAGAAAAACATACTTCTCCGCGGGCAAAGGTCGTGCTTCCGCTCCAAAGGACCTGCTGACCGCAACATATTGTGATTGTTTTCGTTTACTGCATCGTGGTCACACAACGAATAAGAATAAGCTGAACAGCGCAAAACACGCTGTGACACTCGAAAATATTTCCGTCGACAAAAATGTGCTTGATGAAGTGGTGCGCGAGCTCGTCGGCAGGGCTTTGTTGAGGAAAGAGGGAGACGACTGGATTTCGCTTGAGCAGATAGTGGAAACCAAGGAGACAGAGACTTTCGACGTGGATGATTCCGCACCCTACTTGCTGAACTCTGACCCTGAAGGCAATCTGACCTATGACAAGCACGCGGCATTCGATTCATACACCTATCTTCCTGGCCAATCCGAGGCCAACCGGCAGGATTACACTGCGCAGGCAGAGGAACGCGTGAGCGAGGCGTGCTGGTCCGCGATAGACAACGCGAAAGACGCGAACGAGCGTGGCGGTTACCATTCTCCCTGGGAGATGACAGTGGATCAGCGCGATGACGTGCTGGTGTTCAAGACATTGTTCTCATCACTTTGGATACTTATGTACGACAATCCTGGCTACGCCGCCGTCGTCGGTCACTCAAAGGGAAGTTCTGTCCAGTTCTTGAAATCCTGAGAAGGTGCGTAGTCGCCGAAGACGAAATTCGGGCTGTAGGGCCTGCCGAAATATTGCTGGTGCGTGTCGTTCCAGGTCGGGTTGAAGTATCCGCTTCCACCGCTTGCCCCGATTATGTTCGGGTCGAAGGCGCGCCAGGCATCGATGACTATGCGCCCCTGCTGGACGTTGTCCTCCTCGTGGCCTTCGCTGACCAGGAAACCCTTGAAGTTGCCTTCCTGCTTCAGGATTTTGGCTGCTTCGACGACCGGGAATATGCCCTGGGTGGGCGGCATGTGGCCGTGTTCGCCGGACATGCTGTTGACGAGCTGGATGCCGCTGACGCCGTTGGACGTCGAGTTCCATTTGGCGAGCTTGTGGATTTCGTCAAGATACCACTTGTTGAAACCGTCGATGCGTTTCTGCTGGTCTGCCTCGTCCGGCATGAAATGGGTGAAGAACATTCCCAGATGGCTGGTATCGAACGTGCCGCGGATGTGCTCCTTGGCTTTTGCCATTGCTTCTTCCTTGGACATTCCGTTGTTGTCCATCAGGTTCTTCGCCATCTGCTCGCGCGATTTGTCGATTAACCCCATGAATTCTTCGACGTGACTTCCATAGAAGGTGGGCCATCCTGACTCGGGGCCGACGTGCACCGGCTTTTCGAGTCTGCCCGCCGCTTTCAGGCGCTCGCTCTCGTTCATCGCCGCGATGCCGAGCTCGGCGTAGGCGTCGGTGGACTTTTTCACCGCATATTCATCTATGGGCATGAGTTTATTGCTAATTTCCTTTGCTTCCATCGCGGATTGGTAGGATGACCTGGCTATGGCCTCGTCGCTAAGAGCCTGGTCATCAAATCTCTTCGCGTTTTCCTCGTCTCCCGCTTCTCTCGCCATCCGTGCCCGCTCGCGATGCTCGTTAGCCAATCCCTCGTAGTGGTGGGCATAATTCTCGTTCTTCTCTATCTCGATTTGCTGGGTGAACTTTATGAACAGATCCATGGGCGTGACTTTCTGGCCGGTCTTGTTCATCTTCTCAGCAAGATCGGTGAAATCGTTCCATGTCCAGTCGAAAAGTCCGTGATGCTCGCCCTCGGTGATTTTGGCTGTTTTACCAGCCATTTCTTTAGGAGTCATATGCGGGTCGAGGGAATCCGGGTTGATTGGAAGATGCTGTATGTCGCTCTTACGCGCCACAGACATTATCTTGCCGGTTGTCTTGTTGACGAACTGGACTATTTCCTGGCCCGCGCTTCCTTCGGGCGGCCTGAACAACGGGTTGCCTTTCGCATCCTTCGCGTTCTTCCACCAGTCAGCGTCCGAGAAGTTGCGGTCATATTCCCAGGAGAGCACGT
>CAYSVV010000050.1:0-5322 GCA_964434695.1 uncultured Methanosarcinales archaeon | reverse complement strand
TCGACGAGATAAAGGCCGAGAAAATCAATGAACTTTCTTCCGAGCAGCGTTTCCGGGTCGAGCAGGACATAATGAATATGATCGGAGACAAAAAGAACGATGATCCTGTCGTTCTTGACCTCGAGAATGTGCGCGTGGTGAAACCCGGTACTTATGAGTTGGACATAGTGCAGCTTTTCCGCAACAAGCCGTTGATATTCAAATTCGAGGACGGCCGCTACATCATTGATCTTGGGCAGACATTCCAGTCGCTGCGTCGTCGATGACCAGGCGGGCTATGTCCGTCGCCAAAGATACCATCGTGCCGAGCTGAAGCGCTATTTCTATGGATGAGCTTTCTCTCTCGGTTCTTAGCATCACGTTCTGCTTTTCGGCCAGTGCCATCCTTCCACTCGCGACCTTGTCAGCGAGTTCAGAATCCTTTTCGTAGTATGACTTCATCGCCTGCAGGTAATGTGCCTTGACCTCTCCTGCCAGTGTCGTCGCTGCTGTCTTGCTCTTGCCTTTGAGGCTGGACATCAACTGTGCTACCCTGGCAGCGGCGTCACCGAACGCTTCCAGGTGCTGTGCCATGGCCCAGGTGCTCAATAGCGCTCCTCCTCGGATTTCCAGGCGTTGTGCCAGGGCGTGGTCTTCGATGCTGCGCCTCAACAGCCGGTAAAGCAGGAAGAACAGCCGGTTTATGTCCTCGTCGCGCAGATCCACGCTTTCGGCCGTCGCCGTGCCGCTTATGCCGTCGTCGAGTATGCTGCGGCACATCATATCCATTCGTCTTATGGTCTTGTCGACCGCGACTTCCTCTATGTTGAGAAGGTCCTTTGCTACAAGCCGCGTGCTTGTCTGCTCGGTTATCTCGACGGCTACGAAGCTGTGCAGCATGTCCCGAAGTTGCTTTGCCATCTTTGACATGGTCTTTCCGGCGAGAACTATGCTGCCTGCGTTGTTCAGGTATGCTGCGGTCACAAGTCGTTGTATTGTGCCCGGCGTCTTGCCGTCGACGTTTATCGTTATTTCCTTGGTAGAGGGGCGGGAGGGCTGCGACCTGGGGGTTATGAGTAGCTCTGTCGGGGATCGCTCCTCAACGACGACTGTGTCGCCTCGTCGCAGCCCGTTCCTGTCGACCCACTCTTTTGGTAGCGCGATGGTGTGGCTTGATGCGCCTGCTTTCACGAGTTTTCGTGTCGATGTTGTCGTGTTGTCTTCGGCCATTGTATGTACTAAACGTATTTGTACTGCGATAAGTACGTTAGTACTATATAATTGTTGTGTCTTTAGATATTTATCACAGAGTGAGGTGTTCCTATGACTCAAAGTCCAATAAAAGAAGCGGCAAGAGATTACGTGAGATTGATGTTGGCGAGGCATCTCAGCGGACGCTACTCGACTTCATTCCCCGGCTTGACTCGCGACGAACACAAAGAAGCGGTTCAAGACGGTCTGGCTGCGTTGATGGCTCGAGATGATATCGTAGATGACTTGGTCGCAGGTGCTTTGGCGCCGAGAGAGCCCAAGCAGACCTACGAGCCCAAAGAAGTCTACGCTCACGCGGCTGCATAACACTAACCCCCACTGGCGTGCTAATTCTGCCCCAATAGCGCCAGGGGTTCCTTTTTTTATTAATTCCTTCCTGAAGATGTCAATTTTTAATAGCCCTTGTCTATACTCCGAGATATGGACATAGAAACAGAGGTAAGGAGTTTCATATCAAAAGAGAAATTTGAGGAGCTCCTGGAGTTTTTCAAGAAAAACGCCCGCCTGGAAAAAGAGGATTACCAGGAGACCTATTATTTCGATTGCGACGCGGATTTACGTATCCAAAGAAACCAGTTCTTCTCGAAAATCTGGATGAAAAAAGGTAAACTCCACGACGACCATAGGGAAGAGATCGAGATCAAGTTCGACAAGGAGGACTTCGATAAGCTCGAGAGGCTGTTTCTGGCACTTGGCTATTCCGTAGATATAAAGTGGTTCAGGGAAAGATCCGAGTTCAAGTGGGAAGACACCACCGTTTGCCTTGACTTCACCAAGGGGTATGGTTACATCATCGAGCTTGAGAAAATGTGTTCTGAGGAAACTAAAGAGCATGAGCTTGAGAAGCTCAAGCAGAAACTCCACTCTTTGAACGTGGAAATCAGCCCTAAAGAAGAATTCGACGAGAAATATCGATATTACAAGGAGAACTGGCGCGCTCTAGTCTGATTAATCTTAAGTATATACTAAACGTACTATATGGTTAGTAAGTACGTTAGTATTACATAGCTGCCGGACAATAATATAGATTGGTCGGAACGGAGGTTTCGGCCGATGCAGGCGGGCCGGGAAGCATGCGCGGAATAACCGCGTCCCGCTGGCGGACACGACTGACCGCACAAGACCACCATATCAACAAGGCTAACGTCGTGCCAGCATCGAGGTAAAGCAATGACACAGCACGAAAGGCGCATTAGGCGCATACTGCCGACAATGGCAATACTCCTGTTAGAACAGGATGCCGAAACCTCCGCGATAGACCAAATCACATCACACAGGGATGGGAGGCCATCCCTTTCACAATGACACATAACCCCCCTGCCCAGGCGCAATCGCTGCTTCTCGTGCACGCGCGCCGGGCTTTTATTTTCCATACTCTCCCTTGGAGCGCGTGATTATGCCTTTGAATACATCACTCTTCAAAGAGTTCGACCGCTTCGTTCTCGGCATTAAAAGCGAAGACGTCGTGGCTTTGATGCACGACCGCGATCCAGATGGTTTCTGTTCCGGCGTCATACTCGCGAAGCTAGTTGAGCGTTTGCGTGGCAAGCAGATCGACCTAAGGATAAACGCCGTCGGCAGCGATTATTCCCTCATGCCATCCGCCGTCGCTTCTTTGAAGCGCAACAAGGTTACCGTGTTGATAATATCCGACATCAGCGCCGATCATGAACCGGACTTGATACGCAAGGTGTCCAAGTTCGCTCGCGTGCTTATCGTCGACCATCACAAGCATTATCATTCTTTCAAGGAAAAGAACATCCTGCTCGTCAAGCCACAGCTCCTCGGGAGCAAGGTCGACCCGAGCTCCTACGCCACAAGCAAACTCGCCTATGACCTAGCTTCAAGGGTCGCGAATATGCGCGACTGCGACTGGCTGGCCGTCGTTGGCAGCATTGGCGATATCGCCACCAAGCCCTGGGATTCCTGGGTGACCTCTGTTTTCAGGAAGTACCAAATCAAGCGCCTGCCTGATCTTTTCAAGACAGGATTGGGTAAGGTCGCCATCACCATAAACAATGCAGTGATACACAACGAGCGCCACATTCCCGCCGTATTCAAGACTGTTTACGAGGCAAAACGTCCAGAAGACGTGGTGCGTTCGCCGCTAAGAAAGTACAGTTCCGCCGTCGATAAGGAGATACAGAAGTGGGTGCGCGAGGCAGATCGGCGCGCCGAGCGTCTTTTGCCTGACTTGATTGTCTACTCCCCGAAGCCGAAGTTCCAGCTGAAGAGCACTCTGAGCACGATACTATCTTTCCGTTATCCGAACAAGACACTCATACTGCTAGGCCCTGATGGCGATAAGATCACTGTCAGCGCCAGGCGCCAGGACAGGAAGGTCGCGGTGAACGCGCTCCTGGAATGCGCCATCAAGGGAATAAAAGGAGCTTCAGCCGGTGGGCATATTCCTGCTGCCGGTGGTCGTTTTCCAAAGAAAGCATTGGCGCGTTTCAAGCGCCAACTGTTGGAATGTTGTCGCTGATTGATGCCTGCAACAGATGGGGGGTTGGAATGGCGCGGCTCACTGCCGCGCCTATTTTTCTTCCTGGCCGCTGCCTTTTTATAGCAAGGTCCTGCAGCTTGGATTATGCAAGTGGGAATAGTGGGAAAGGCGAATGTCGGAAAAAGCACCTTCTTCAAGGCGCTCACACTGGCTGATATCCTGATAGCCAACTATCCTTTCGCCACTATTGACCCGAACAAGGGCTTTGGTTTCGTGCGCGTCAAGTGCATGGACCGCGAGCTCGGCGTCCAATGCAACCCTCGCGCGGGATATTGCATAGATGGCACGCGTTTCGTCGCAGTAGAGGTTATAGACGTCGCAGGACTTGTTCCAGGTGCCCACGAGGGCAAAGGTCTGGGCCTTTCTTTCCTCGACGACCTGAGCGTTGCCGACGCGCTCATCCACGTAGTTGACATGGCAGGCACGACCAACGAGCGCGGCGACCCCCAGGATCCTGGCAGCTATGATCCTGCAAATGACATCCGTTTCCTCGAGATCGAGCTCGACATGTGGTATCTCAGCATTCTGAAACGCAGCTGGGAGAAGTTCGCGAGGAAGGTCCATATGGAGCACGCGAACGTGCGCGAATCCCTGGCGAGCCAGTTCAGCGGAGTGGGCGCGACCGAAACGATCATATCGATCGCGCTGCGCAACACCAAGTTGTCCGACAAGAGCATCACGACCTGGAGCGAGGACGACCTGATGAGATTCGCCCGCGAGCTTCGCATAATAACCAAACCCATGGTCATCGCCGCGAACAAGATGGATATTCCGGTGGCCAAACAGAACTTCGAACGCGTATGCAAGGAATTTCCCCATCTCAAGATAGTGCCTGTCGCGGCTGACAGCGAGCTCACTCTCAAGCAGGCTGACAAGGCCAAGCTCATCAAGTACCTGCCCGGCGACAAGGACTTCACCATGACCGGTCAATTGAACGACAAGCAAAAGGATGCGCTGGAATACATCCGTGCCAACGTGTTAGTTCAATTTGAAGGCACGGGCGTCCAGAAGGCGATAGAGACCGCGGTCTTCGAAGTACTTGGCTATATCGCGATATTCCCTGGAGGTCTGAACAATCTGGTGGACAGCCACGGGCGTGTTCTTCCTGACTGTTTTCTGATGCCGCCGGGAAGCACCGCGCTGGATTTCGCGTTCAAGCTTCATACTGATTTCGGCAAGCACTTCATCCGTGCCATAGATGTCAAGAACAAA
Organism: uncultured Methanosarcinales archaeon; assembly: GCA_964434695.1. Classification (GTDB taxonomy): domain Archaea; phylum Nanobdellota; class Nanobdellia; order Woesearchaeales; family ARS49; genus CAYSVV01. Next base: position 353 of record CAYSVV010000050.1, on the reverse strand, counting down.
AAGACGGTCGGCAAGGACTATGCGCTTAAGCACAGGGATGTCGTTGAGATAATTTCCGGCAAGTGATCACTTCACGAATGGGACCGGCCTTATGTTCTGGTCGACTATTATGACCGTTGTGACCTTGTTCTTGCCCGTGCGCTTGCTGTTGTAGAGCGCCTTGTCGCTCTCGTCGAGGATTCGCTGCGCCGATGAGGTGCTCTTGATGTCGACGAGAACTCCGACGCTTATGGTAGTGCGTCTGTGTTGGAATGGATATGCCTCTATCGCCTGCCGTATCGCGTTGGCGCGGCGATGCGCGTCCTCTGCCACAGTATCTGGCATTATTATCACGAATTCCTCTCCGCCGTATC
>CAYSVV010000049.1:0-5385 GCA_964434695.1 uncultured Methanosarcinales archaeon | reverse complement strand
GGCGGTCGGACTTCCTTGAAAGAATACCCCCAGTCCTCGAGCATCCTCTTGGCATTCTCGGTTATCTTCGGCGCGCAGAGGATACCGCGCACTCCGCTTATGCCTTTGCTGATCATTATCTTCTCCACGTACCTGCGCAGTTGCGTCACCGCGGACAGATCAGCACAGTATCTTTTGCATTCGACGACCACCACATTGCCGTCTTTGTCTGTTCCGAACACGTCGATGAAACCATACGTCGTCTGCTCCTCGCGCGAAGCCGGCTTGAAATCCTTCTCTATCATATCAGGATTGGCATAGAGCATCTCGTGCATGTCCTCTTCGGTGCCCGCGACGCGTATCACCTGGCCATCCTGAAGGTGGCCGCTGTTGAAGAACACTATGCGCTCGATCTCAGCTTGTATGCTTTCCTTGAGCGCAGCATTGGAGGCCAATAGCGTGAGTTTTTTGTCGTCGAGAGAAAGCGTGACCGCGCTGCCGGGCTTCATGTAGTTTATGGGCGCTGTTCCGTGGGGCTGGTGCACCAGCACTGCCTTGTCGCCCTTGATGATTATGACACGGTCGCCATGGTCGAGGTTGCTCTCCGCCCGGCCGCTGTAGCGTATGCTGCAGTGCGCAGCGAACACCACTGTCTCGTTCCTGCGCAGTGCGTCGCCGATGAGTATTGCGTAATCAGCCAAATCCATAATCAGGCTGCATAATCCGGATTAATAACTGTTGCTAAATCCTATAAAGCCTGCCCAGATGGGGCAGCAGCAACTTGCTCCAGCTCTCGTACTCGCCGGGCACTTTCTGGGCCTCGGATATGGGTATGAGCTCGCTGCTGACCTGCGCGCCGGGCCTGTGGAGTATGGGGGGTCTCGCGCGTATCACGTGCACGAGCCCGAAATGCACCTTGTCTATGGGCCTATCCTCGCAATAGAGCGTGCCGGCGAATGTGGGTCCTTTGACAGTGGTTCCCAGCTCGATTTCCTCCTCTAGTTCGCGCACGATGCAGTTCCGTATGAAATCAGGACCGTCCTCCGGCCGTATGTGGCCTCCGACTCCGAGGCTCCACTTTCCGCCCAGACGATTGTCACCGTATTGTTTGCGGTCGGTGCTTCGCAAATACCTGAATACTGTCCTGTTCGGCCCGAACACGACTATGTAAGGTATAGGCTGCAGAACCTCTGTGTCGTATTCGCAGTGCCCGCGAACACTGGGCCATCCTGAAGCGACCGCGTCCAGTATCGAATCGTCGATACCCTGCAATTTGAAACCTTGTCTAATCGCCATGTAGCCTCAGCAGTTTTTCCTTTTCCTGGACAAGCACGGGGTAATTCATCTTCGCCAGCATGCCGGCGGCCTCTTCGCAGTCCGGCTGCGCGAAGCACTTGGACATCCTCGGGCCGCTTTGCATCGAGTAGTGCGAGCCGATGCCACTGCCATAGGGCACAATCGGCTTAGTGTTCCGATACAATAGCACCTTGCTTATGGGAGTGCCATGCGGCAATGCGACCGAGGCGCGCTCCTGGCAGTAGTACTCGAACGTTCCGTCGCCGGTGAATCCTGGGTCGAAGAACCCTGCGAAGTGCGTCTCTCCCCTCAAGCCCATGGGCGAATGTGGAGGCAATATCGCGTTGTACATCTCTGCTATCGCGACGCATTCCGCGCTGCTGAATATGTAGAACTCGCCCGGGTCGAAAACGAACCTGTCTCTCGTTGATTTGACTGGGTCGAAATACTTGAAGACATCATTGGCGCCGATGTCCTGCACGTCGAGCGGGTCGGGGTTATCGAGCGCGCGGAAACCGATTATTCCGGATGTCGAAGCGCCCCTGGCGTCCAGCGTCATCTCGAGCGTGTCGGTGATCCGCGGTTTTATCAGGACCATTTTCCCGTCCTGGAAACAATAGGAGAGAGGCTTGCGCTTGTGCAACGCCATTATCTCATTGGGATGTAGCGGCATCGGCCGGCCGCGTGCTATCCTAATCTGGTTCATCGTATAGCCAGGTCGGGCAATCAGGTTGAATTTTTGCGGCTGAACCAGAAGCCAGAGTTTTGCTTCCTTTGTCGGCCGGTCATACCAGGCGATTTCGTCGAAAGTGGGATTGTAATCGCTTATCAGCCGTATGTGCGGGAAAGTGCGCCCCCAGCTGCTCTTGGGAGAAGCATCTATGCGCATTCCATCACGGAGTACCACGCTATCCTGCAACGGAAATAGGTAGCTGTGGCCAACACGCATCTCGAGCGCGTCGAAGGTCTTCTTCTCACGCCTTCTTCCAGGCACCTGCTCCCGAAGGGCCCTTAGCACGGTTTCATCATTGCTAGGCCGAGGGATGCTGTGCGCCGTGAGGACATAACACTCGTTGCCTATGCACGGCTCATAGCTCGCGGGCTGCACCCGGTCTTTAATCGGGCTTCCGCTGCGTATCGTGCCGTTCTTGAGAAGCTTGGAAAGCTCCCTCGAACCAAGATATCCCCCCATAACTCAATCCCACCACAGACGCCTTAAAATTGTTTCTATTCTTTAGGAGTGCCAATAACGCCCTGCACTGCCGCCCAGACGTCCTCACCTATCTCCTCGATCGGCCTAGGTTCTCCGCCGGCAGAACAGTCGATGACCGTCCAGTTGTATTTCCGCGCGCAGTAGCCGAACGCCTCGGCAGCGTCCTTTAGGTGCTGCAGGTCTGCCTCGTGGATATCCCTCTTCTTTCCCGCGATATAATCCCGGGCGGCCTTCTTGTCAACGAGTTTCTGCCCGACTTCGGGCGGCATGTAGAGCAGTATGTTGAGATCCGGTTTGGGTATGCCGAATATGTTGAACTCCAGGCCCTCGAGCCACGAAAGGAATCTTTCGCGTTCCACTGTATCCTTTATCTTGCCAGCCTGGTGCCCCATGTTCGCGGAGACATACCTGTTAGAAACAAGAATCTCGCCAGCTGCCAATTTCTCGCGCATCGAGAACGAAGCGGCATAACGATCGCAGGCGAAGAATATGCTCGCACGATAGGGCCCGACATCAGTGGCTGAACCGAACTTACCGTTGAGATATTGCTCCACTAGGGCCGCGCTCGGTGTCCCATACTGAGGGAAGTCAATCATTGACACTATCCTTCCATCCGAACGAAGCCTGTCAACAAGTCGTTGCGTCTGCACTGTCTTTCCGCTGCCATCAGTACCATCAAGAACGATAAGTTTGCCTGTCATGACATCGTCAAGTGATAATTCCGCTATAAAGATTAGTATAATCAAGAATAGAATAAAAAAAGAAAAAAGTCAGGACTCGTCTTCCATGAAGGCGCCTAGTGTCCTATTGCGCTTAATCGCATTATAGCTTACAAGACTTTTTTTCAGTGCCAATGCATTCCTCTTTTCAACCTTTGGTCTAGAGAAACCATTGTCTTTCTCTCTTTTAAGCAATGTTGCGATGGTATCTATATGCTCCAGTAATCGATACGTTACCTTATCAGAGTACCTTTAGGTTTTCACGACGCAGCCTAGTTCACTGATGTTATTTTGTCGACGCCGCTAAGCGCTTTATCGACGACAAAACATCAATAAAAGAGAAGCAGGTGACATTGGTGTCGCAGTAAAACAATTCAGCCCATGCTGACCAGCGGAGCGCAGCTGTGCCGCGCCACTTCTCCCGTGCCAGCGTCCACCCGTATGTTTATGGTGTTGAGCTGTTTCGTCACGAAAGTTATGTTATACACCGTACCATCCTCGATGCATTGTAACAGATAGAATGTCCGAATAGGCACCTGGACAGCATAGTGCTCTTTTCGCAGCTCAGCCGCGGCCTCAAGCGCCTTCTCCGGGCTTATCTTGACCTCTTCGCGCTTCAGCTCAAGTATCTTGCCGCCATCCTTCAGGACCTCTGCGGGCGGCAAGCGCTGTATCTTGTCACCGACAATGAAACTTATCATCCTGTCCTCTGATGGCGAAAACCATCCGAGCTGCCATTCCTCTTTTCCCGCGTCAGTCATCACGAAAGCGTGCGCCAAATAGGAGTCCTCTGGCTTGTCCTTGAATTCCTCGCAAGATTCGATTGCCTTAAGCGCCTGGTGTAGGTCCATTATCAGGGGCAGAGGGCTTGAGTTTATTATTTTTGTCAAAAGAGCGGTATGCCCCCAATTGTATGTTAGTTCCGGATATCTCGAACACCGGGCGTTTTTCATTGTCCAACTGGCCTATGACCTCGATGGTAGCGTGGCCGTCATATCCGTATATTTTCGAGCCCTTCACCAATCCGACCAAAACAGGAATGCCTTTCACTCTCGCTATCACATAACCAGAATACCTGTCCTGCGGAATGCGCAAAGCCGCGTCATCCAGAACATCAACGATAGATTTGCTCATACTGCCACAGACTAGCTACCCTATTTGAAGTTTCTGGAATGTATATGGGTATGTTTGTGGAAGTTCACGAGGCTCTTGCTCATTATCTGGCCAAAGACGTAATGCGCGCTATATGGCCTAGTGGCGCGCGGCTCAGGCATCGTGCTGAACCATACCGCTGCTAACAAGCGAAGCACTGCCGAACCAAGGAAAGCCGTCGCCAACCCGACGAATGGCCCGAACGCAATAGTAGTCAACCAGTATCCGATGAAAGGCCCGACAACCTGAGCTCCACTTATCACGATCCTCTGTTGTGCAGTCCTTAGCGGTCTGGCACCGTGGTCGCTGAGATCCAGCAGAAAGTTGTACATGGAAAGGTCTGTAGCTGCCCAGGCTACTCCCAGCAGCACGTGCAACGGCCATATCATCCAAACGTTAGACTTGTCTATGAAAAACAGCGCGAACATCGCCAGCGAAGTGCCGAGTGCGCCGAGCACGAGCATCGGGCGGTCGCCATACTTGTCCGCCAGTTTTCCTATGCGCCGGTAAACAACGAACTGCGTCAGCACCCTAAGCAACTCCGCCGCTAGATAGATGTAAAGCGGCACTGCGAGTACCTTCAGAAAATGAAGCACGAAGAAAGGCGAACCGATCGCCACCGCGAAATAGAAGAATCCTGACTTTATGCAGAATGATCCGTGCGCTTTCTCGAAGGTCAGGAAATTGCTCATCTTGTAGTCAGGCTGGATTGGCTTCCGGTTGTAGTCCATCTCCACCCATTGCCAGAGCGTCATGTATCCTATCACCGCGCCGATTATCATCAACAGCGCGTAAGCTCCCCAGGACTTGTCGCCGACCAGCCAGAAATATACCGAGCCAGAGAGGACAGTCATTATTCCTGCTAGGCCCACCACTTTGTTGACCTTGCTGAAGAACACACCGCGATTGCGAGATTTCACGAGCGACGCTGTGAAGCTGACCTCACTCGGGTCACGCAATGCCTCGAACATCTTCTGTATGAAATATAAAATGAAAAGCGCAGACAGGGCCAAAGATGGGGATGCG
>CAYSVV010000048.1:0-5395 GCA_964434695.1 uncultured Methanosarcinales archaeon | reverse complement strand
GGGAGGCGCGAGGTCAGGACTCGACAAGAACGGAAACGCGAAAGTCGTCCCCTACTTCATATTCAAGGTGGACTACGCCCATCCTGCCGTCGCCTTGACGCCAAAGGGCGAACAGATAAACCTGGCCGCGTGCGACGTGCATGCCGCCGGAACATTGCTCTTCCAACTCCTAACTAACAGACTGCCCTGGTCCGAGGAGGACATCGTATCCTATCTGCCTCCCCGTTCGAAAGTGCGTTCTGATGTAGATTTCATGAAGGTGAAGAACGTCTGCATGCAAGGCCGCCGCCTTCGCTCGCCCCGCGAGCTTCGCCCGGCGGTGCCGAAGATACTCGACGACATAATCATGAGCGCTCTGGCGAACGACCTTGACAACGTCCCCAGCGCCAGGGAAATCGCCATCCGCCTTCAGAAGGACTACGTTCATTCCAGCGCCTACGGCATAGGAACGCTGATGCAGGACGCATCATTGATGAAGTACCTGCAGCTTGCGGCCCCTGAGAACGCCGATACCGAACGCAATATCAAGGACGACCCGCTGCTGGCTCCCATGGCCTACGCAAACAAGATAGACGAGTGGGCTTCGATGCGCGGAAACAAAAGCACCATCGCGGGAACCAGCGTGCTCAGGCCGGACTTCCGCCTCGGCGCCATAAGGCCCACGATAAAGCAGGAACTCGGCAAGATAATAGTCGACAAGATCATGCCTTCGAACGACTGGGAATCCGCCTACGAGAGCCTGGTGCAGGAATTCATCCCCCGCGTCGACTACGAAGAGCCTTTGTCGGCCGCACGCCTGCGCGGAGAAGCGGAACACATGATGCTGCAGGAATATATACGACAGTGCGAGCCGCACCCGAATAGATAGTATATCAGAGGACCAAATGGAAACAGGACAACTGCTACCGAAAGAATACAAGGACCCAGCGGCTGTCAAGCTCAAATCAATGCCTTCCGTTCACATGTCAGAGATACACGACGCCAAGACGCTCGTAAAAATGCCAATCTCTGTCGCTACAAACGACCCGGTCAAGACGCTCGAGTCGATAGCCCGCTCGGGCGGAGTGATAACTTTGCGCGGAAAATCCAGCGTGATGCACTATCGTCCTGTCAAGAAGCTCGGCGAAGGCGGATGCGGCGTTGCATACCGGGCAGTGTCGGCCGATTCTGAACTGCAGACTCCTGACGTCGCGCTCAAGATCAGCCTGACACAGGACCCGATTCTCAAGCGCGCGTTGCAAGAGGAGATATCCGTCACCAAGGACGTCAAACACAAGCAGATCGTGCCCTTGTCCATGGCCGCGACCTGCGACCAGACAAAGACGCTCGTCGCGGTATATCCTTTCGTCAATGGACTGGACCTCCACGACTATCAGGATGAACTGCGCAAGCAGGCGCTATTCACCCCGTCCATACTCCTCGGATTCATCGGCATGCGTCTTTTCCAGCCGCTGGCGTACATGTCGCGCAAAGGCGTCGCGCATCAGGACATCTGCGACCACAACACAATGATAGACATGGACGACGGTCTACTCAGGATACTCGATTTCGGGATGGCCAAGGCCAATCTCGATCAGCTTGGAAAGGCGTTGCCCATCGTCATGCGCGACGAGAACGGCAAGGAGTTCGCCGCGATTTTCGGCAAGCCCCAATACACGTCGCCCGCGAAATTCCACTTGACAAAGGGAGTGCCTTTCGACTTCGCGAAGGAGGACGTATACGCGGCGTGCACCCTGCTTTATGCGCTCGCCCTGAACACCTATCCCTATCCGCTCGATCTACCGGCGAGACTGCCATTGCTCGACAAGGCACCTCTGAGAAAGTACGAATATTCCCGCTACCGCGACCTCAAGATACAACTGGGAAAGAACAGAGGCATCGTCTCTCCCCGAGACATACGCCCGGACATACCGGAAGTGCTCAATGACATCATAATGGATGGCTTGAACGTCGTCTATGACGAGCAGGGCAAGCCCAACCTCAACAAGGTGCCGAACGCCAGGCAGATGAACGAGCGCATAGTCAAGTACGTCTTCAGCGAGTTCTGGGGCCTCGGCGTCCAGGACGCGACATTGACGCGATATCTCAATCAGGTAGTACGTCCGAAGGGCTCGAACGCCAGCGAGAGCGTGCGCGGCGACAACTATCTCAGGCCAATGGCATTCGCCAACCATTACGAGCAGGCGGCAAAAGGTTCCGTCGATGTCCGGAGGCTCAAGCGCGTGGGCGGGCGTCTCATAAGAACCACGCAGAAAAAAGAAGTCACCCAGATAGAGCACTCGGGAATCCCGGTGGACTACAGTGTCGCTGCATTGAGGCCTTCGGTGGAACGACTATGCTCCGACGTGATGACGAAGGTATGGTGCCAGACGCACAACAAGCAACCATCGTCCGACTGGCACAAAACCTGGGAATACATCGTCGACCGCAAGCGCAAGCAGCTATCTTGCGCCAAGATGGACGACAGCAGGGCGAGCGCGGTCAACACGCTCTATGCCCAATACATAAACTCCATAGACATGTATCCGCGGAGGGAAAAATGAAGGACAGGAAAATATACGCCATCGGCGACGACGGCGACCTGGACAGCATCTGCTCCCGCGCGGTCATCAAGCGCCACCTTGACGAGCAGACATTGCCTTTCCTGTTCCGTACGATAGACTACGGCAAGGAAGACCTCGCTCTTGAGGGAGTCAACACCGGCGATACCGTGATAATGTTCGACCTCGGCTACAACACGAGCCCTGCGCAATTGCGCATGCAGGACAGAATCCGCGAACTTCGCGCGGGAGGGTCGTCCATAGAGTTTTATGACCATCACAACTGGCCTCCTGAACTGCTCAAGGAATTGTTCTCGAAGCTCGTGCACAAGCCGGGACTCTCGAGCGCGTTCCTTTTGGCGACGGCCTGGCGACCGACCGACCTCTGGTCGGGATATCTCGGAGTGCTCGCCACCTGCGACGATTTCAGCATAAAGCACCCGGTCACGACAGACCTGGTGGACCTGCTCCAGGCTGGCTACGACACCAACGCTTTGACAGCGCACCTCGCCGTGGACAACCGCGACAACGTGGTGCCGGCCGATGCCGCGCAGGTCATCGCGGACTATCGTGAATGGCGCGACAAGACCGCGATACCCGCGCTGCGCGATAGCTATCAAACCGAAGCGGTCAATGACGTGAACGTAACCACAGGACTCTGCGACGGTCGGCTATACATGAAGCCGGGCTGGCGCGTGATGCTGGGCGACAAACCGAAAGACATCGTGTTGTGCTTCTACACCGGCAAGAACAACGTGCTGTTCGAGGCGCGGACTCCGGAGAACTTCTCGCGCATCAAGAACGAATTCCAGGGCGGCGGCCGCGAGACCGGCGGCGGGTTCCTCGTGCCTGAGCCAGTGAGCGTCTCGAACTACGAGGCGCTGCGCGCAGACGTGATGGAGCGCATGCGCAAGATCCTTGGTTAGGCCCATCCTGCGAGGACTATAACTCCCAGCGCGACAAGCACGATGCCTGCCACGAGATGCAGTATCTTGATGTTCCTGTCCTTCCACTTCGTGGCTTTCTCGACGCTGGTGAATCCCAGATATAACATCCCGGTCAGCACCAGAAGCGGCAGTACGAAGAACAAATTGTAAATCAGCAACAATGGCAGCGCGTACATGACCGTGGATCGTTCCGCGAGCATTCCTAGTATGAATATGTAGGGGCCGCCGGTGCAGGGGAGCTCGAAAAGGCAGACCGCGAAGCCCATGAGGAACGCCCCGAACGGACTCGTTGCCTTCCCCAGCATTGATTTCAGCATGGGGCGCCAGGCGTGCGGTATCTCCATGACGAAACCGCCTCCGCCGTACCAGAAGAAGTCCTTGAGATTGGCGAGGCCGATCAGGATGGCTATCGCGCCCACTGCCCTCGCGAACCAGTACGCGAGTCCTGTGACTTGTAGCGCGGAGAAAAGGCCGAGGCCGAAGAGCAGGTAGCTGATGTATATCGATATCGTGAACGCTATTCCCGCGATCAACGCGCGTTTCCTGCTGCCTGCTACGAGCAGCGCGCTCATCAGGATGAGTAGGACAGCTATCGCGCAGGGGTTTATAGAATCCACCAGAGCGGCGCTTATTATCGTCACGAGCGAAAGGGCGCCCAGTTGTTCTATCGGTGACGACGCGCCGGATACCCCTTCGGTTATGTTGTGCGTCGTGCTCGGGCAGGAGGTCGAAGTGCCGAGCAATGTATCGAGCCGTTCGATTATGGGCTTGTCGCCTATCAGGTACCTGTCGGCGCTGAAGGCAGCCGGCACGCCGCGCTCATCGTTAGGCACGCCATAGGTCTCGAACAGCTGGTTCAACAAAACCGCGTTCTCCCTGTCTTTGTAAATCTCGAAGATCTCGATTTCCGCGTCGGGATTGTCAGCTGCTAGAGATTCCACGTAAGGCATGGCTTTTGCGCAGTGCGCACAGCCTTCTCCGTGGAACACGTAGATGCATCCGGGATTGGCGTTAGCAACGCCGGCAAGTATGATAAAAACCAGGAGAGCTATGGGTAACCGCATTTTATCCCCCTGTGGATTCCAACAGGTATGATTCCACGCATACTCGCGCGCGGCAATACTGCCTGCCTTTTTCTTCAACAGCGTACCGGCAGCCCTCGCATTTCGCCGTGTCCTTAGGCACGGCCAGGAGCGTCTTTTCCTCGATGGTGGATCTCACCACCGTGGCTATGTCGCAGTCATCCGGTCTTTCGTTATCTTGTTGCCTCATCTTTCGTCATCCTTATGGCCTTGCCATTGATGAGCGCGTCCGACACTTTCTTCCTTGCCGCCGTCAGTATGCGGTGGAATGTCGGCTGTGAAACGCCCATTTGTTTCGCGGCGGGCTCCTGCTCGAGGTTCTGCACGTCCTTCAGGCGAAGGGCCTCGAATTCGTCCGGTTGCAGAACGATTTCTTCCAAATCAGTCATCCGTATTCCCGCCGGCTTGTAGTATGTCACTTCCGGCGTGAAACGGATGCGCCTGCATCCCTTCGGTCTTGGCATGGCCGGACGAATATTAACGAATTAATATTCGTTTCGGTTTTTGCGTTTCCTTTTTGGGTGGCCACAGGTCCCATCGCCGCGTCCGCTGCGTGGGCCTTTGCCGTCCGGTCCTGTTCCGTCCCTTGCTGGCATAATGATTACTCCTCGAGTTCCTGTTCGATCTCTTTCCTTTCGGCTTCGAGTTCAGCTAGTCTTTCCTTGAGGGCGCTTTTCCGGGCGGTTTTGTTCGCCGGTGCTTCGGTCCATATCATTCTGTTCGGTCCGAATCCTACGCATCTGCCGAACCCGAAGCGCCGGAATCCTCTTCCCGCGCCGCAGGGCCCGAGCCCGCGTCCTGTCGCTGGTCCGTTCCCCATAGGTCC
>CAYSVV010000047.1:0-5429 GCA_964434695.1 uncultured Methanosarcinales archaeon | reverse complement strand
GGCAGCGATATCCACCGTGCTCTTTGAGAACACAAGCTTGCTGGAATCATATTGAGCGGTGACCACTAAGGAATAAACCCCGGCCGGAAGACCTGTGGGTAGTTTAAGTCGTATTGGCACGGTGTCTTCATCATCCACAGTTATTGGCTCGCGGACTATGGTAATCAGTTCCCGCCTTGAATTGAAAAGCTCGGCCACAATCGTCATCTCACGCGATTTACTGGTGGATATCGTCACCTGCACCACCATATCCTTGCCTGCTGTTGGCTGGCCTTGTATCCCGACGACTAGCTTGACCGGCTCGCCAGAAGGCCAAAACACCACAGCAAGTATCACAACTACCACAACCGCCGCTATGGCGACGATTAGTTGAGTGGATACACCCGCTCTACCCCTCACCATCTTTTTCGACATCCTACTTGCTCGTGGGCTATTTAAACTATTTGGGAAAGCATTAATTCCGGGAAGCATCGCACAGGGATATGGATATATTGGGGAAAGTGGTCGAGAAGCTCGAAAAGCATTTCGCACCTTTTGAAGTCACGCTAAAGGGCCAAAGGCCTGCGTTCCTGCCCATCAGTAGGAATGATGCCAGGATAACGTTCATCGATGGCGGATGCGCCACTATTTTCCAATCGCCAAGCGCGCTGGTGCAACTGGTCAGGGTGGCAGCTGTTGAATGCGAAGGCTCGAAAAGAATCTCAAGCGAGATAACAGAAGCAGTCTGCCTGATAACCAAAGAAGACGGAATGCATGTTGAATGGAGCAACGGGTGGCAAGATCTGATCTTGACAGGCACGACATTGGAACAGGCCGCGGAAATCGCCAGAAGGGTGGCTGAGCGGAGCCAGGCAGAAGGAAAAGGACTTGTATGTTTCGACGGGGATTTGCACAGCCAACACCAATATGAAAGCCAGGTGACATCCCGGCTAGAACGGCATTTCGGGATCGCAAAGACAAGCACGAAGCTTACCGACCAAGGCAGGAGCGTCACCGGAGCGCTCATACGCGCAGGCCCGGAAGGTCCCTGGATAGTCCCATTATCCGGGAAAAACGCAGTGGTCAAGCTCCATCCAAAAAGCAGGAGGGCGTTCGTGCTTGAAAGCAGCGGAATAGGCGTCGCGGAAGCTGCGGCAGTGGTGATCGGCCAGAATGACGCGGCTTTCGTGGGATATCCCTACGGACTTGTCGAGGCAGACCGGCTTGCCAGAGTAACCACCCAGGAACAGATGGCCCTGAAAGAAATCCTCAGGACAAGACTAAGGGGCAAAGGGGATTCCGAGGCAGCGGCGCTGGACGCCCACGATGTATTGGACAGTATCGCGGGTTCGACTCCCAAAAAGTGGTAACTATATTTTTTAATGTCCATGCGGGATAACAGGCACCGCAGCGGCATCCGCTGACACAAAAAAAGATGGAGGAAGTGGGAATGACATCTACAATGATAGGACGCTGGGCATTCATTATCGCGGCAGTCCTTGCGATCATCGCAGGACTTATCCCGACAATGGGCGCAAACACAGCGGTGGCCTGGGCTCTTGTGATACTGGGTCTAGTGGTAGGATTCCTGAACATAACTGAGAAGGAGTCGAGTGGATTCCTTATCGCGGCAATCGCCCTGCTCTTGAGCACGGCGACTTTGGGACCCCTGCTCTCGTCTGACTTGATCCGCAGCGTGTTGGTGAACATCCAGCTCGTCGCAGGACCCGCAGCATTCGTGGTAGCGGTCAAGCACCTCTACAGCGCGGCGCAGGACTAAAAACAACTTTTTCTTTTTTCTTTTTCTTCGTAACATTTATCTATCAGTTGAAGAGCCGCGGCAGAATGCACAATTACGACCGCAGGTGGGTCGAAAGACGACGCCCGGTACAAAAAACGCGCAATAGGGAATTCCTTCTCTGGATAGGCGCGCTCATACTGGCAGGATTGCTCCTGAGCCTGCTCAAGTGACCGCATACACATCTTTTATATAATACGAAGCTGTCCGGAACCCAACAAAAGAGGTGCTCAATGGACAGGTCAAAGAAGTTCATACTCTGGTGGGATGAACTAAGCATAGCGGACGTCCCTCTCGTTGGCGGAAAGAACGCCTCCCTTGGTGAAATGTACAGGGAGCTCAGCAGAAAAGGGGTCCGTGTCCCGAACGGTTTCGCGATAACATCCTACGCTTATCGATATCTCCTGGAAAAAGCAGGCGTCGAACAGCATATACACGACGCGATGAAGAACCTCAACACCCACAACATGAAGAACCTCGCGGAATGCGGGAACAAGGTGCGCCAGATAATCCTCAATGCAGATTTTCCCGAAGAATTGCAGAAGGAGATATACGCGGCCTACCACAAGCTCAGCAAGAATTACGGCACGAAAGACGTTGACGTCGCAGTCAGGAGCAGCGCGACAGCGGAAGACCTGCCGGACGCGAGCTTCGCGGGACAGCAGGAGACTTTCCTCAACGTGCGCGGCGAGGAGGACCTTCTCGACGCCTGCAAGCACTGCTTCGCATCATTGTTCACCAACAGGGCGATAAGCTACCGCGCTGACAAGGGATTCGATCACTTCAGCGTCTATCTGAGCATCGGAGTGCAGAAGATGGTCCGTTCAGACAGGGCCTGCAGCGGAGTGATGTTCAGCATCGACACCGAGACAGGATTCAAGGACGCGGTCTTCGTGACAGGATCATGGGGACTTGGAGAGAACGTTGTGCAGGGAGCGGTCAACCCGGACGAGTTCTACGTGCACAAGCCGACGCTCGCCAAGAAATTCCGGCCAATCATAGCCAAGATAATGGGCGAAAAGGCAATACGGATGATCTACGCAGAGGACAGCAGCAAGCGCACGAAGAACGTGGCCACGCCAGCGGGCGACAGAGAAAAATTCGTGATAAACGACGATGAGATCCTCGAACTCGCCAAGTGGGCGATGCAGATCGAGGAACATTACAGCAAGAAGCGCAAAGTCTGGACTCCGATGGACATGGAATGGGCCAAGGACGGAGTCGACAACAAGCTCTACATAGTGCAGGCCAGGCCCGAGACTATCCAGAGCAGGCGCAACTTCAGCATCATAGAGACCTACGCGCTCAAGCAAAAGGGCACCGTGCTCAGCAAGGGCAAGAGCGTAGGAGAGAAGATCGGCCAGGGCGAGGCGAACGTGATAAAGAACGTCCACGACATCGGCCACTTCAAACCAGGACAGGTCCTGATAACTGATATGACCGACCCTGACTGGGAACCCATAATGAAAATCGCGAGCGCCATAGTGACGAACCGCGGAGGCAGGACCTGCCACGCCGCGATTATCTCACGCGAACTTGGCGTACCCTGCATTGTCGGCACAAACGATGCCACGGAGAAAGTCAAGAGTGGAAAGAAAGTGACGGTCTCCTGCGCAGAGGGAGAAGAAGGCACTGTCTACGAAGGTCTCCTCAAATTCGAGACAAAAAAGACCGACATCTCAAAGATACCGCTGCCAAAGCGCACCAAGATCAAGATAAACGTGGGCGAACCATCGAGCGCGTTCTCGCTATCGATGCTTCCGACCTCAGGCGTCGGGCTGGCCAGGATGGAGTTCATAGTGAACAATTCCATCAAGGTGCACCCGATGGCGCTGATACACTTCGACCGCATAAACGAGCCGAAGCTGCGCGACCAGATAGAGAGCATAACCAAGGGCTACGATGACAAGGAGGAGTTCTTCGTGGACAAGCTCGCCCAGGGAATAGGCATGATTGCCGCGGCATTCTATCCGCGCGAAGTCATCCTTCGGATGAGCGACTTCAAGACGAACGAGTATGCCAACCTCATCGGAGGCATGGCCTTCGAACCCAAAGAAAGCAACCCGATGATGGGCTGGCGCGGAGCCTCGAGATATTACAAGAAGGGCTACGAGGAAGGGTTCGCGCTCGAGTGCAAGGCAGTCAAGCGTGTCCGCGAAGGTATGGGACTCACCAACCTCAAGGTGATGATACCCATGTGCAGGACAATCACCGAGGGCAAGAACGTCCAGGCGGTTATGGCGAAGAACGGACTCGCGCGCGGAAAGAACGGGCTCGAGATTTACGTCATGTGCGAAGTTCCAGCGAACATAATCCTTGCCGACCAGTTCAGCAAGATATTCGACGGATTCAGCATAGGAAGCAACGACCTGACGCAGTTCACCCTCGCAGTGGACCGCGACTCGGAGCTTGTAGCTGATGTTTACGACGAAAGGAACGACGCGGTGAAGCGCTTCATCAGCCAAGGCATAAAGGAAGTGCACAAGCACAGGCGACCCATAGGCATTTGCGGGCAGGCGCCCAGCGACTACCCTGAGTTCGCGGCCTTCCTCGTGAAGAATAGAATCGACAGCATATCCCTCAATCCGGACGCGTTGCTGAAGACGATACCGGTCGTAGTCAAGGCCGAGAAGAAGTGACTAAGGCTCGAGCACGAGTATACGCCGAGATAGCGTAGCGTGCACATAGTCCTCGAAAGAGTTCGTCACCTTAAGACTGGTCTTTTTCAACAGTTTACGGATGTCGACGGAATTGGGAACCGCTATGACCGCGCGCACTCTCAATAGTTCCTGGAGGCGTTCCAGAAAACCAAGGTAAAGCTCTTCCAGCTCCTGTTTGCTTTTCAGGCCAGAAGATCGACCATAGGGAAGATCGGAGACGACGTATTTCTCAGGCGCGTAAAGATGGGTCGCGTCCAGAACAGATAACTCGCAGGACACCCCTGCCTGCTCGCAGTTCTTGTGGGATTTTTCTATCATATCGGCGCTCGCGTCGCTGCCAGATACCCTAAGGCCCATAAGACCCGCCTCTATCAACAATCCGCCTGTGCCGCAGAAAGGATCGAACAGTTTGGAGCCAGAAGGCACGCCCGACAGGTTGACCATCGCGCGGGCGAGCTTCGGGTGGCAGCTGACAGGAGTGTGGTAGGCACGCATGTGCGGCCGCCTATCCTCAAAGCGCTCTTTGTTCTCCCAAAGAAGCTTGCAGCAGAACACCCTGCCCTTGACAAAAAACAGATGGACGGGGTTCTCGGAAGCCTTCAAATCGACTTTCGGGGAATCCATCCAGTGCCATATCCTGTCCGCTACTTCCTTTGGCCTTATCTTGGAGTGATGGATGGTGATCGAGTAGCTGCCTTGCATCTTTTTCCATGGAAAACCGTCTATGGAGGTCCACATGTCCTTTTCGGCGCATTCGAAAAGCAGTTCGCCGCAGGCACGGGTGAAGGCAAGTCGTTTGCACGGAGCCCAATTATCCGAATCAAGCAACAGAATGCCATCCACCCGCTTGGGTTTTTTCGCGCCCAGAAGAGCAACCACTTCTGCTTGCGCCAGCTCAGGGAGGGCGAGGTTCAGCCAGCAAAGCAGTTTCATCAAAGACAACTATACAACACCATTATTAAAGTTTGAGCAGGGAAAATAATACTACATTG
>CAYSVV010000046.1:0-5474 GCA_964434695.1 uncultured Methanosarcinales archaeon | reverse complement strand
TGGTGCGATATATTCGACTTGCTGCCAGGGGAATAGTTGTCAACGCAGACCACATTGTGGCCTTCCTTGAGCAAAAGGTCGCAGAGATGACTGCCGACAAAACCCGCCCCGCCCGTGACTAAAATCTTCATCGAACCCGCCCCTAAAGCACGGCATTTAAGCGTTGTGGATTAATATTAGATGAAATGACGACGGAATATAAAATAAATCCTAAAAAATCACTTGTTCGCGGCGGCAAACGCCTCGGCATCCGCGCGAGAACGGTCGTGCAACCTAACGTGGAAATGCCGGATGAGTTCCGAAAGAGATTTCTGCACTTCAGGAGTCGCTCCTTCACCATATACCCTCACATCGCTGCAAGGCTCCGGCACCCGGCACAAGTATTCGTTTCCGAACATGGAATACCCGGGCAACTCCGCCCTCCAGAAGTAAGTATTGCCCTGGTGAGATATCTTCCCGGAATAAACCGAATTCTCCGGCCTGCCAATCATTGATTCGGTGGTTATGTACGCTCGCGTACCATTGAACACCGCTTCCCTTCCTACCAATCCTCCATTCTCTTGTCTGCTCATTGTTCCTCCGATTCTGCGGGCCGTGCTTGGAATGTGCCGGCCCTAATCATAATTGGTCGGCAAGCTATTGAGAACGCGCTTAGTCCACGATGCGGTCTTGCCAATCATGATGCTGGGCAGAATAATCCCATATTTAATCATTTGGATAGGGAAAACTCAGAATCGTCAAAAGAAATACTTCTCCAGCAGGAAGAGCAACTCCGGATGGAACATCTCGCCCTTCGCCACCATCGCCTTGATATCATCTAGGGAAAAGAAATCCACCTTAGATACGTCCACTGGATCCGGCTTGAAAGGTCCGTTGAATGTCGTCTTGAAGGCATATATGAACTTCTCGGGCTTGCCTTCTGCCTTGTAGACGTCCTTGCTGAACGGCTCCAACAAACTGACAGCGCCAAGCTCCTCCTGGTATTCCCTCAAAGCACCCTGATCGTAAGATTCCCCTGACTGGACGTGGCCGCCGACGGTGGTGGACCAGGCGTTCGGGAAGAACGAGACGTTCGGACTCCTCAACTGCAAAGCCATCTTGCCCTCATCGTTGAATATCAGCACGTGCACTATCCTGTGGCGCAAAGAATCCCGATAGACCTCTTCCCGGGAGGCCTTGCCCACGACATCATCATTCTCATCCACCACGTCAAGAAGTTCCATGTATCCGGACGACGATACTGGGCTTATAAAGCTATGTCGGGCTCAAACCACGAAGCTCGCGAAGACCAGAAGGCCCGCGACTATTATCATCGGCCAGAACAAGGCCGGTCGCGATGAAAGTATCTTCTCGCCGTCAAGGCCCATAAAGGGCAGCATGTTGAACATGGCCAGCCAGGCGTTTATGCGGAAGCCGTACATGCCTATGGCCTGGGTAATTCCGCTCGTGAGCAGCAGCGGCAGGAAAAGCAACGAAAGCACGACATTGACCGCCGGGCCGGCGGCAGCAACGAGTCCGGCTTTCTTCCAGTCGACCGAAGTGCCGCCGAAGAATACCGCGCCGGGCGCGAGGAAGATGAAACCGAAGACCGCCAACAGGTTGCCTATCAACAGCATCTTGTCGAAAGAGCGGAACTCGGCGTGGTAGCCAAAATGGCTCGCGGTAATCTTATGAGCCAACTCGTGCAGTATTATGCCAACGCCAGCGGTTAACAATGCTAAAGGTATCGCGAGCACCAAAGCGTAATCCAGACCGACCATGGCCAATGCAAAGGCCGTGCTGCTGAGCACCCAGGCCTTCAAAAGATCCCTTTTCTCCATATGCCCGAATTTTATCATAGGCCCAACCACCCTTTCTTCTTCGAGGAAATTCCTTCAAGCTGTTCTATCAGCTCCTTCTGCTTCTTGGACAAATGAGTGGGAACGACCAGGTCGACGCGCACCAGCTGGTCGCCCTTGCCTGAGCCGCGCAGGTGGGGAATGCCATAGCCGCGCATACGAAGCAACGTGCCTGGCTGCGTTCCAGCCGGGACTTTCAGCTTGGCCTTTCCATCAAGGGTCGCGACTTCTATCTCAGCACCCAACGACGCCTGGCCGAAGCTCACATTGGCTGAAGCGAGAACATCATCGCCCTCGCGCTCGAAAACGTCGTGGTCGCGCACATGAATGACAACATAAAGATCCCCGGGCGGCATCCCTCTCTGGCCTGCCGCGCCTTGTCCGGCGACACGCAGGCGCATCCCGTCTTCAACTCCAGCAGGAATCTTGACATCTATCGTGCTGGTCCTCTCGGCACTGCCTGAACCGTTGCAGCCAGAACAAGGATCGCTGATGACAGTGCCTTCTCCGCGGCACTTCCCGCAAGGCGCTGTTGTAGCGAAAATCCCGAAAGGAGTCCTGCGAGTCTGGCGAACCACGCCTGAACCGCCACAATCGTCGCAGCGTTCGACGCTGTCCGGATCTTTCGTGCCGCGGCCCTTGCAATCCTCGCAAACAGACTGCTTCCTGACCTTTATCTCCTTGGTTATGCCTTTCGCGACTTCCTCCAGCTCGATGTCCATATCATAGAGCAGGTCGCTCCCCCTGGAAGGGCCGCGCCTCCTGCCCATGCCGGTGAACATGCTGAATATGTCCTCGAAATCCCCGAAGCCAGAAAAGTCGAAGCCAGAAACGTCAGGACCCGCCTGGCCTTCTGTCGTGCCATAGCGATCGTAATGCTGCCTTTTCTCCGGGTTTCCCAATACAGCGGCTGCCTCGTTGACTTCCTTGAACTTGTCAGTGGCATCCGCCGCATTATTGATGTCAGGATGGTACTTCTTGGCGAGTTTCTTGTAGGCGGACTTTATCTCGTCGTGGCTTGCCGAGCGAGAAACTCCCAGAATCTCGTAATAGTCCTTCGCCATCATCCCACCAGTCCAACTATCGCGGAAGGCTTTGCCAGCACTTTCTTCGCGCCCGCTTTCCGAAGGGCGGAAGCGTTGTGGAAACCCCAGGAGACACCGACGCTGGCGATGCCTGCCTTGCGCATCTCCAGGACATCCCCTGATGTATCAGTTACGTAAACGACATCGGCCTTGCGCAACTTGAGTTTCTTCACCAAGTCAAGAATCCTGCGAGTCTTACTCTTGCCAGAATCAGCACCGCTTACCTCGGAAAACAGCTTGAGTATGCCATCTTTCCTGAGAAGCCGTTCCATCGGGCGCTTGAAATTGCTGGAAAGGACCACCATTGAGCATTTGCCTGAAAGTGACTTCAACGCAGGCTTAACTCCAGGCATCAATTTCGGATTGTACTCCTTCGGGAACACCTTGAGCATCCTGCGCGCCAATGAAGGCGCCTTGCTCCGGGGCAATCCCGCCAAGTCGCACACTTTCTCGTAGAAATTACCCTTGTAGATATCGAGCAGTTTCTTCTTTGAATCTATGACGTGCAGCTCAGGTATCTTCCTAGCCTGGGCGCTGACAGTGCGCCATACCCAGGGCAGTGAACGGTACAAAGTACCGTCCAGGTCGAAGACAATCAGCCTCACTCGAATCTCCCCTTGGTCTTGTGTTCTTCCCCGTGCAGCACCCTGTGCAGGTCCTGCCTTAGGCGCACGCGTTCGGCGCGCCGGACGTACCAGACAGCGAGCATCCTGTTGACTGCCCAAACGCCGGCCACTCCGCCCAATACCCATACAACAGCTTCGCTCACCTAGTTGCTCCCGCTCACTCGCTTTTCTTTTTATCGGTCTTGTCTTCGTCAACTACTTCGGCATCCACCACGTTGTCACCCTTGTCATCTTTTGGTGATTTCGCGGCTTCGGCTTTCTTGTAAAGCTCTGCGCCGGCTTTCTGCGCGATGGCGTTGAGTTCGTCGACCGCGAGTTTGAGCTTGGCCATGTCCTTTTTCTCGGGCTTGAGCAGCTCCTTCAACGCGGCGATCTTGTCCTTGATTTCCTTGAGCTCCTTCTCAGGCACCTTGCCCTCTAGTTCGCTGAAGGTCTTTTCGCTTGAATAGACAAGAGCGTCGGCGTTGTTGACGAGCTCTATCTCGTCCTTGCGGCGCTTGTCCTCGTCAGCGTGGGCTTCGGCATCCTTGCGCATCTTCTCGACCTCGGCGTCGTCCAGCTTGTTGGGCGCGGTTATGCGCAGCGACTGCTCCTTGGCAGTTGCCTTGTCCTTGGCCGTGACGTGCAATATGCCGTTTGCGTCGATGTCGAAAGTGACCTCGATTTGAGGCACTCCGCGAGGTGCGGGCGGTAAGCCCACCAGGTCGAACTGGCCGAGCACCTTGTTGTCGTTGAACATCGGCCTTTCACCCTGAGCCACGCGTATCGTAACAGCGGGCTGGTTATCCGCTGCTGTGCTGAATATCTGGCTCTTCTTCACAGGAATCGTGGTGTTGCGCTCGATGAGCTTGGTGAACACCCCTCCGAGGGTCTCGATTCCCAAAGAAAGCGGAGTGACGTCCAGCAGGAGCACGTCCTTGACTTCCCCGGCCAACACTCCACCCTGGATAGCGGCGCCCATGGCGACGCATTCCATCGGGTCGATGCTGCGTTCGACCTTGCCGATCCATTCCTCGACGCTCTTCTGCATTATGGGCATCCTCGTAGGTCCGCCCACCAGTATCACCCTGCTGATGTCCTTGGCGGTCAGCTTGGAGTCCGAAAGCGCCAGGTCAAGAGACTTCTTGCAGCGCTTGACTATAGGTTCGACAAGCCGCTCGAGTTGCGCCCTTGTGAGCTTCATCGAAAGGTGCTTCGGACCTTTGTCTGTCGCGGTTATGAACGGCAGGTTGATGTCGGTCTCGACAACAGTGGAAAGCTCGATCTTCGCCTTTTCAGCTGCTTCGCGGACGCGCTGCAGCGCGGTCTCGTCATCGTTGAGGTCAACGCCTGACTCGTCCTTGAACGCCTTTATGATGTGGTTTATCACTGCGTTGTCCATGTCAGTGCCACCCAGCTGGGTGTCACCGCTGGTGCTCTTGACTTCGAAGACGCCTTCGCCGAACTCCATCACGGTTACGTCGAGCGTGCCGCCTCCGAGATCAAAGACAAGTATTGTCTGGGTCTTGCCGGACTTGTCAAGACCGTAGGCCAAAGCAGCGGCTGTCGGCTCGTTTATGATGCGCACCACGTCAAGGCCGGCGATCTTTCCCGCGTCCTTGGTGGCCTGCCTTTGGTCGTCGTTGAAATAAGCAGGAACGGTCACGACCGCCTTGGTTATCTTCTCTCCGAGATAGGCCTCGGCATCGGCCTTGATTTTCTGCAGGATATACGCGCTTATCTGCTGCGGCGTGTAATCCTTGCCATAGACAGTATACTTGGAGTCAGTGCCCATCTTGCGCTTGGCAGCCATTATGGTGCCCTGCGGGTTGCTGACTGCCTGGCGTCTTGCGGGCTCGCCCACTAGGCGCTGGCCGTCCTTGGTGAATGCCACGACGCTGGGAAACGCTTTTCCATATAGCGAAGCTCCCTCTGCGCTCGGCACT
>CAYSVV010000045.1:0-5562 GCA_964434695.1 uncultured Methanosarcinales archaeon | reverse complement strand
GCAAATGGAAGCCGAAGACGGTGATTGACATCCCGAAGAAGTACAGGGGCAAGGCGTTGCTCATACTCAACAAGTCCAAGACAGAAGGTCCTTTGGTCGTCATAGACCCGGTGCAGCCGGACAGGAACGCGGCGGCCAGCGTGACGCAGGAAAGATACGACCTGTTCATCAAGGCGGCCAAGGCCTACCTTAAGAAGCCGAGGCTGGACGCGTTCTCTGTCAAGAAACCAGACATGGCGAAGCTGGCCAGGAAGGGCAAGCTCACGATAATAGAGGCGGGAGGCACGGAAGGCAGCGATGATGTGGTGGGCACGAAGCTGATGAAGGTGTACGAACACTGCCTGAAGGCGTTGCAGAATGCTGGTTTCAAGATTCTCGTTAACGGCTGGGATTTCGACAAGCTGACGGCGAGCGCCAACATGTGGTTCGTCACGAAAGAAAGCAAGCTTCCTGAAAAGATGGAAGTGCTTGGCCCGCCCGCGAAGATGAAGCAGCACGCCAATGAGTTCAAGAGAAAGCACGGCAACGCAAAGGTAAGGAAAGGAAGGATGGTCGCCACCGTGAAGCGGAAGAATCGAACTCCCTTGGACACGATCAAGACAGCGTTGAAGGACGAACGCATCCGCGGAAAGGCGGTCAGGATAAAAGTCAGATGACGGACGCACTAATCGCGATTCTGCTGAGCATGGCTCCGGTGGCGGAGATCCGGGGAGGCATTCCCTACGCGATTCTTTCCGGAATCCACCCGGTGACGGCTTTTATCATCTGCGCGCTGGCGAACATCGCCATGGTCCCGATAATCTGGGTGCTGCTGAACCTGATGCATTACGTTCTTGAGAGGATTCCCTGGCTCAGGAAGCACGTCGACTTCTTCCTGCACCGCGCGCAGCGCAAAGTTCACGCCAAGGTAGAGAAGTACGGCTATGTCGGCCTGGCGATATTCGTCGCGATACCATTGCCGGTCACGGGCGCCTGGACAGGATCCATAGGAGCGTGGGCGTTGGGCATGAGAAAATTACCCGCGTTCATATCAATCGCCTGCGGGGTCCTCATCGCGTCCACAATAGTGACCGCGATAGTGTTGAGCGGCAGCGCGGCATTCAACTGGATTCTCGCCGTATAACCAACCAAAGCCCGACAAAGAACAGGGGAACGCACAACACCTGTCCGATGGTCAAGGGACCCACCATCAACACGGGCGCGCGAACGAACTCGGCCAGCGAACGGAAAATCGCGTAACCCATGAGCCACACCCCGGTGAGCCAGCCCGGACGGGAAGCGACGCCATTATACGCAAGAACGAACGAAATCAGGACAAGGTTGTAGGCCGCCTCGTAAAGCTGCGATGGATGCCTCGGCAAGGAATCCCCTGAAAGCGGGAACGCCATGGCCCACGGGAGAGCGCTTGGCTTGCCGAAGAGTTCTCCTACAAGGAAGTTTCCTACGCGCCCGAGGAATTGTATTACCGCCGCGGGCAGCAGGATTGCATCGGTAAGCTCGAAATAGCGTATTCTTTTCCATCTGCTGAACAGCCAAAGGCAGATTGCCGCCCCTATGAACCCGCCGTGGAAGCTCATGCCTCCGTTCCATATGCGGAAGAGCTCGAAAGGGTCAATGAATAGATCCGAAGGATACCAGAACAGCAACGAACCTACCCGCGCGCCTATGATCGTGGACAAAGAGACCAAAGGAACCAATAACGCGACATCCTTCCTTGAAAGCAACCCGCGCGAACGGGCCACCCAGTCCATCCACAACCAGGTCAGTATGAAGCCGGCTAAATACGCGAAGAACTGCCAGTCCACGCAGACCTCGCCGAATGGCAGAGGGCAGGGTATAGCGTGCGTCCAGACCATACCCGCGCTAGGCAGGCACTCTATATAGAGATTGCCAAAACCACAGATTTTTAAGCAAAAGGCGACAAACTGCCTCCATGACCCAAAAGAGTAAAACGTACATGGTGGTTTTCTGCGTCATCGTCGCGATTCTTCTCTTGACAGGATGCTGCTCAAAGAAAGACAAGCCGACCGAGAAAAAATCCCAGGCCGAGCACGGCACGAGCGCCTCGGAAGGAAGCGTGTACATACCTCCCAACGCCGAAGGCGGATCAGGGGCTACGGGTGGCAACTGCACTGACGGACGCAAGAACCAGAATGAACAAGGCGTCGACTGCGGCGGAGTCTGCCAAGCATGCAGCATCTATCCGACCGATGGTGACAACGGCGACGATTCCAAGACTATTGCATAGTCAGGTCCATCTGCTGTTCACGCGCTATCACGACAGTCAATCCTATGTTACCGCCCAGGTCTTTGCAAGATATGGCTTCCGCGCCCGGATCCTCGACGTCGCAAGTGTGGCTGCCCAAAGGCGCGCCGGGCTCATAGTATAGATCCAGAGGCGTGGGCACGCACCCTTCCAGCAACTCCATCTCATCGAAGGACTGGCTTTCATCTCCCACGCGGCATTGCTCGACTCCCTCGTTCAAAGCCACAAACAGACGCGGATTGCCGGTCGAATTCGAGACGTTGGCCACTATTATCTGCGGCAAAGCCAGGTCGGTCGCGTTTATCGGGGCCAGGCCTATGGTGACGCCAAGCTCGTTGGAGCTCGGATTGCCGTAGGCGTCCTCGCAGGCGACATAAATGGTCAGATTCATCGTGCTAGAGTTCAACATTACAAAAGCAGGCAGGAGCATGAGGTCCGGCGGGGTGACAATGGCGACGTGATGCAATGTCCGAGGCGCGTCTTCAAGCCGAGTGCTGAAACTCATTATCTCGACCAATTCGCTGGCGATGAACTCCTTCGGGTCCCAGACCTCTATCTCGTCCTCTTCATCGCCGATCACCAGCGCCTCGTCCACGGGAGTGGGCGGCTCGGCCCCGCTCAAGTCAACGCCGGAAGGAGTGGAAGACGCGCGGCAAGTCGATGGCTCGTTGGTCATGACATCGAACTCGACAAGAGTGTCGCCGGACGCGGCAGGCGACAGCTGATACCGGGAAAGCCCGGCGGAACTCGTGACGGGCTGCGCGACGAAACCGCGCACCGAACTGGTCTCGAGCGAAACAACAGGACCATTGACGTCCACATCAGAACCGGCGGGGGACTTGCACACGCCAACTCCGCGGTTGACTATCCAGCGGCAAGTGCTGCCCAGAGACTTGCAACGATACTCGGAACAGGGTCTCAAAGGATCGAGGTTGCAGACCTCGCAATAGTTGGCGTTGCTCGCGGCGGTCCACGGAGAGCAGCGTATTGATCCGCCCTTGACGCTAGATGGAGGGTCGCCGCCTGGGCTGATGTCTATCTCCTGCTCATAGGTCACCTTGCCCAGCCAGGCAGATATGAACCGTTCCTTCCTGTAAAGGCGGAAGTAGGCAGCGGCGTTGTTCGCCGCGGTACCTATGGGGTTGTGGAAATTGTAAAGAGCGTAGGCCCAGTAGTGCGAAGCTTTCGGCCTGCCCTTGGGGTGATAGACGTTGCCCTTGCTCAGATAGCCTACTATGTTGCGCTTGTCGCCGCAATCACCCAGGCGGGAACAGATGTGTATGGCGTTGAAACTCTGCGTCTTGGGGTATTTCTTGTCCACGCCGGAGTTTATCTGAGAACATTGAGCGGCATTCTCGCGCAGCCAGAACCTGAAACCAGGAGGCACGAAAGGCACGCATTGTACGGCGACCTTCTTGGTTATCGAACCACCCAGGTTGGGCAACCAGGTGCAGTCGCGCTTGGTCAGATCCTCGCAGGTACCCTTGGCGTGCTGCGCGGCGCAGTCATACCAACGGTTTATCTTGCAGGTTCCCTGAGATAACTTAGTAGATGGATTGATCTCGCTGACACAGCGCTCCTCGCGATAGTCACGACAGGGCTCGGTATATTCAATGCCCGCGATGCAGTTGTGCAGATAGTGGCGGTTGCCGACAAAGTCCGTGCCGAAACCAGTGACGGTGTCCATCGTGCACCAGGACTCGCCGTGGCGCATGGAACCGTAGTAATCATCATAGTAGTAGGCCAGGTCATTGCACCAGAGGTTCTGGCAGGCACCCTTGGCCTGCTGTATCGAACAGGTAAGATCTCCGTCGAAATATGTACCATTGCAATCCTGGGCTCCGCGCGCGAAGGTGCAGCTCTGGTCGTAGATGACGCAGCAGCCGGTGACCTGCGGCTTGGCGACTTGTTCGCACCTTCCGGACTCATAGCGGCCGGAATCAACCGTGCACAAAGTTTCCTCGATGTTCGCTCGGCAGTCAGTATCAGGAGTTATGCACCTTCCCAGAGGAGCGGAGAATTTCCTCGCCTGCTTGTTGTAGGTCTCGAGGCCGTTGATGGCGAAATAAAGGGTAAACGGTTCTGAATAACCAGCGACGCGAGTAGTAATGTTGTATACTGTCTCGGGATAGGGCCGGTACTTCTGTATCAGCACGTCTGCCCCGTTCTTCAAGAGGTAATCTGTGGTGTCGAACTGGCCTTTAGTCACTTCCTCGTTCATTATGTCCGTGCCTATCTGGATCATGCGACCCATCGGGATCCTGACATCCGCAACAAAGTCACGATAGGTGTTCTTGTTGCCGCCGAGTTCGAGCTCGAACTCGTACTGCAGGCGCACGACAAGCGACAGCGGGTCGACCTGGACTGAAACACCAATGCCGCCCAAAGGACGCATTGTCGATCCAGGAATAACGTTGGGCAACGAATTGAGGCAAGCGGGAAGGCCCCATTCTGTTGACTTCAGCTTGTCGGCCATCTCAAATCCGACGGCCTGCCTTGTCCTCGCCTTGTTGAGCACGCCTCTGTCCCTGGTTTCAGTGCCCCAGATGTCAACCTTGTCGCGCGACGGAGAATATATCCCGCCACCCTCCAGCCGCGGACTCAAGGTCCCTCCAAGAGCGGCCATCCTCCAGGCCAATGGCGCGATGGACTGGCGCACGCAATTCTCGATGTGGGATTCCACCCTTGCTGAAACCTCGGCCATGGCTTCAGTTCTGCGCGCCTCTGGAGTAAGAGTGCTGGCTTCACGTGAAGAGAACACATAGGACAGCAGTCCGATAAGAATCAGGATAACCAATCCAATGATTATGAAAACGGTCATCTGCGCGCGTTTCATGATGACACCTGCCTCAGCGCAGCTATGGAATTGCACGTCGCGCGCAACGAGTCTTCTTCTATCTTGTCGCAGGCGCTGAAAGTTCCCGCAGAAGCCAAAGACAGGAAGCACTTGTCGCGGCTGAAACCATCAAGACGCTCGCAGACCTCGCCATCACCGGTGTTCACCGCCACCTGACCCATGCAGGAAACGTCATCAGGAGCGCGCAGGGCCAGGCACTCGCTGATGGCCGCCTCCTTGTTATCGCCAGCGTTCAGCGCGATCTCATCTATTGTCTTGGGCTGCACGAAAACAGTGGGTGGCTCGGCAAAAGTCTCATTGTACTCATCAGGGATTTCTTGAGGTGGAGTCGGGAAAGTCGGTTCTTCAGGGATTTCGGGCACGATGACAGGCGGCAATGGTTCTTCTGGTTCAGGCAACTCAGGTTTGATTACAGGATGAACCACGACCGGCGGTTCAA